>USLC01000090.1 GCA_900555375.1 uncultured Eubacteriales bacterium | reverse complement strand
AGCGTGTATATTTAAAATCGGGCAAATAAATATCGACAAGACCATCAAGCATTTTGAGCGTTTCGACGCTGTCATATCCGCTTGTATTGTAAACAATCGGTACAGGTGATTTCCATTTTGACAACACCGATGCAAGGCGGCACGCATAGTGGCTCGGATTGACAAGATTTATATTGTGCGCGCCGAGGGACTGAAGGCGGAGAAAAATTTCGCCAAGCTTACCTGCACTTATTGCTTTGCCGCCGTTTCCGCGGCTGATAGAGCAGTTTTGACAGAAAACGCATTTTAAATTACAGCCGCAAAAAAAGACCGCTCCGCTGCCACGGCTGCCGCTGATACAGGGCTCTTCCCAGAAGTGAAGAGCGGCGCGTGCGGCTTTTATTTCGTTTCCGCAGCCGCAAAAGCCGAGGGAGACCGCCCGGTCGGCATTGCATCTGCGGGGACAGAGATTACATCTTATACCCAACCAAATCACCTTATAACATTAATCTGACTTTTAACAATAATATAAAGCACGCGGCGGTAAATGTCAAGACAATATAATATTTTTGTAAAAATTTGATTTCAAACCTTGACATAAGCGGGTATTTATTTTATACTTATAATAAGTATAACTGTTTTTGGAAGGAATGAAGTTAAGGTGGCAGAAAATAAGAAACTGGTCGAAGAAATTACGCCTATGGGTGAGGATTTTGCCCGTTGGTATACAGATATAATTAAAAAGGCGCAGCTCTGCGATTATTCCGGGGTGCGCGGCTGTATGGTTATCCAGCCGTACGGATATGCTATCTGGGAGAATATTCAGAAAAATCTTGATAAAAGATTTAAAGAGACGGGCGTTGAAAACGTTTATATGCCTATGTTTATCCCCGAGAGCCTGCTCCAGCGCGAGAAGGATCACGTTGAAGGGTTTGCGCCCGAGGTTGCGTGGGTTACCCACGGCGGCAACGAAAAGCTTCCCGAGAGACTGTGCGTCCGCCCCACGTCGGAAACTCTGTTTTGCGAGCATTACTCAAATGTTGTACGCTCTTACAGAGATTTACCCAAGCTTTATAATCAGTGGTGCAGCGTTGTCCGCTGGGAAAAGACGACAAGACCGTTTTTAAGAAGTATGGAATTTTTGTGGCAAGAGGGGCATACTGCGCACGCAACGGCAGAGGAAGCGCAGGAGCGCACGATTCGGATGCTTAACGTATACGCTGATTTTTGCGAGCAAGAGCTTGCGATTCCCGTAATAAAGGGCAGAAAAACCGATAAAGAAAAATTTGCGGGCGCAAATGAGACATATACAATCGAAAGCCTTATGCACGACGGCAAGGCGCTTCAGTCGGGAACAAGCCATAACTTCGGTGACGGCTTTGCGAGAGCCTTTGGGATTCAGTATCTCAACAAAGAAAACGAGCTTGAGTATGTTCATCAGACGTCTTGGGGAATGTCAACGCGTATTATCGGCGCGATTATAATGGTTCACGGCGACGATGCGGGGCTTAAGCTTCCGCCGAGAATTGCTCCCACACAGGCTGTGATTATACCGATTGCCCAGCATAAGGAAGGCGTGCTTGAGGCGGCGGAGAGTCTGCGCGGCAGACTGGCAGACAGCTTCCGTGTTAAGCTTGATGACAGCGAGAAGTCGCCGGGCTGGAAGTTCAGCGAGTATGAAATGAGAGGGGTTCCGGTCAGAATAGAAATCGGACCTAAGGATATAGAGAAGAATCAGGCGGTGCTTGTAAGCCGTACTGACAGAAGCAAAACGTTTGTTTCGCTTGATAACATTGAAGAAGAGCTTGAAAAGCTTCTTGAAAATATTCAGAAGCAGATGTATGACGCTGCGCTTGAAAATAGAGAAACAAAAACAAGCAGCGCGGCAGATTATGATGAGTTTAAGCATATAATAGAAGAGAAGGGCGGCTTTGTCAAGGCTATGTGGTGCGGCGACGAAGCGTGCGAGAATAAGATAAAAGAGGATACGGGGGCGACCTCGAGATGTATGCCGTTTGAGCAGGAGCATATAGCCGACACTTGTGTTTGCTGCGGAAAACCCGCGGACAAAATGGTATATTGGGGCAAGGCGTATTAAAAACCGCGTATAAATTCGATGTAAAGGAGGGCTCAAAATGGGATGGTGGCAGAGTGTGTATCACACGGTCATAAATCAGCTTGCGTTGTTTCGCATAACAGACGTAATCGATATCGCGATAGTGTCGTACATTGTATATAAGGCGCTTAGGTTTATAAGAGATACAAGAACCGTTCAGCTTTTAAAAGGCGTTGTGCTTGTAATACTTTTAACGCAGATAAGCTTTTTTGCAAAGCTTAATACGTTGTACTTTATTTTGAGCAACTTCCTTCAGCTCGGAATAATCGCTCTTCTGATAGTTTTTCAGCCGGAGCTTCGGCGTGCGCTTGAGCACGTGGGCAGACAGGCGGCAAGCAGCTTGTTTGTTCAGCATAACGAGTCTGATGTTGAAAGCCAGCAGGTTATAAGAGAGATTTCAAAGGCGGCGCAGGCAATGTCCAATACCAGAACGGGCGCGCTGATTGTTATAGAGAACAGAGACAACATAGACAGCCTGATGAGCTCGGGGGTGCATATATCGGCAAAGGTTACAAGCGAACTTTTGGAAAATATTTTTGTGCCCGACACGCCTCTGCACGACGGTGCGGTTGTTATCAGAAATTATAAGATAGAGCTTGCAAGCTGTGTTCTGCCTCTTTCGCAGAACCCGAATATAAAAACATCTCACGGAACAAGACACCGCGCGGGGATAGGCATATCCGAAGAATCCGATGTTATCGCGGTGATTGTGTCAGAGGAAACGGGAAGAATCTCGGTTGCGTACAGAGGTGTGCTTACAACGGGGTATAACGAGGACAGCCTGAGAAGTAAAATAATGGAGCTTGTCAGCGGCAACAGCGATGACGCTGACGGAAAATCCAAGTTCAGATTTTCAAGCCTCACAAAAAGGAGGCGCAGCTGATGAAGAAGATATTATCATCCGATAACTCCCTTAAGGTGATATCGGTTTTGATTGCAATATGCATATGGATATATATATCACTGGTTATGGATCCCGCGATAGAGGTAACCGTAAGGGACTTGCCCATTCAGTTTGTCGGGCAGGAAAGCCTTAACAACAGAGGACTTGCGGTCATAAGCGAGTCGGCAACAACGGTTACCGTTAAGGTAAAGGGCAGCCGGAAAAAGATGGGCAACAACGATATGAAGACAATAATTGTCAAGGCAGATGTTTCGGCAATTGACAAGGAGGGGACAGAATCCGTTCCCGTGGAGATTGTTATTCCGTTTGAAAGCCAGGGCATAAGCTCGCAGAGTATTTACACGGTTGATGTCAAAACCGAGAAGTATACCGAAAAAGAAGTTGACGTAAGGGTAAAAGCCGTAGGCTCTGCCGCTTTGGATTATATAGCGGATACGCCCGTTGCAAACCCTTCAAAGATTACGGTAAAGGGACCCGAATCGGCGGTGGAGAAGATAGTTGTGGCAAACTGTACGCTGAACTACAACGGTGCGGATGTGGATATAGACGCAGAGCTTCCCGTGACATTCAGCGGCGAGGACGGCAAGGAAATTTCATCGCTTGACGCAATAATGAAAAGGGTAAGTGTGTCGGCGGAAAGGGTAAAGGTTCACTGCCCGATATTAAAGATGCGCAAGGTTGAGGTTAAGGCAAACTTCGGCGGGCAGCATCTGCCCGATGATTTTGTGTATCGCACAGACCCGTCGGAGGTATTTGTGTACGGAGCGGATAAGATTTTATCAGAGCTTAACGAAATCAGCACAGAGGAAATACCTCTTGATAAATTGAATGATAACAAAAAGATTAAGGTTAAGCTTAAAATTCCAAACGGAATTAAGGTGTACAACGGTATTTCGGAAGCCGAAATATCAATAGAAGACTAAAATCGGCAAGGTGAACTTAATGCAGATATTGATAAACGATATAAAAATGCCGAAGGAGCATACAAAAGAGCAGGTAATCGAAGCCGCACGAGAAATTGTGCGGCTTGCTTGCGTTTCGGCGAAGAATTACCGTATTTACAGACAGTCGCTGGACGCCAGAAGAAAGAGCAACATTCATTATGTCTATGCGGTGACGGCGGAGGCGGATTCCGAGACGGGTATCGGAGGAAAAATCCGAAAAATTGATATTGCAGAAGAGCTAAGCGTCATAAAAAAGCCGCTTAAAACAAGACCTGTCGTTGTTGGAATGGGGCCTTGCGGATTGTTTGCGGCGTGGATATTAACACTTTCAGGCAACCCTCCTTTGATAATAGAGCGCGGCGACGATGTTGACAGCAGAGCGGAAAGTGTAAGAAATTTTTGGCGGACGGGGATTCTTGACAAAAATTCAAATGTGCAGTTCGGCGAAGGCGGCGCCGGTACGTTCTCCGATGGAAAGCTGAATACCCTTGTGAAAGATCCTTCCGGAAGAAATCACGAAGTCCTGAAACGATTTGTACAGG
>USLC01000089.1 GCA_900555375.1 uncultured Eubacteriales bacterium | reverse complement strand
ACGGGCTTTGCCGACACAACAACGACAATAAAAATCTGGGACGGAAACGTCAGCGTAAAGCGTAAGGGAAGGTTTAATATGAATCTTTGTTATACAAAAGGCGAGCAGAATCTTTGCCTGTATCCCACGCCGTACGGAAAGGTTGCGGCATCGGTCAAAACGCTTGACGTGGATTTTGACATAAAAGACGGAAACGGATGGGTTAAGGTTGACTATACTTTAGACCCCGATAACGAGACGTTTTATAAAAATTCGTTAAATGTTAAGCTTGAAAGCATAGATGACAAGAAAAGCGGAATTTCCAAACAGAACACGGCGACACGGTACGGCCTTGGACGCAGGGCGTAAGAAATTTGAGAGAGAGGTACAAACCAATGAACATTTTTGACGATATGAAAACAAAGATTGCCGAAAAGGTTGCCGACGCTTTCGGCGCGGCGGTTAAAGCGGGAGAGCTTTCGGGCGATAATATAGACATCAACGGAAAGATAAAGCTTGAGGTTCCTAAGGACAAAACGCACGGCGATTTTGCGTGCAACCTTGCGATGATGCTTGCAAAGCCGCTCCGCTGTGCGCCCCGAAAGATTGCGGAGGCTATAGTCTCGCACATTGCCGAGGATGAAGATATAGCAAAAACCGAGGTCGCGGGAGCGGGCTTTATAAACTTTTATCTTACCCCCAACTGGCTTTATAAGGTTATGGAGGACATAGAAGAACGCGGAACGGATTACGGAAAAATCGATTTGGGCGAGGGCAAGAAGGTTATGGTTGAGTTCGTCAGCGCGAACCCGACAGGCCCTATGCATATGGGCAACGCGCGCGGCGGCGCACTTGGCGACTGTCTTGCCTCGGTTCTTGAATATGCCGGCTATGATGTAACGCGCGAGTTTTATGTAAACGATGCGGGAAATCAGATAGAAAAGTTCGGAAATTCGCTGAACGCGAGGTATATTCAAGAGCTTAAAGGCGAGGACGCGATTGAGTTCCCCGAGGACGGGTATCACGGAGACGATATAAAAGAGCACGCAAAGGCGTTTATTGCCCTTTACGGAGACAAGTATTTAAATGTAAGCGAGGACGAGCGTAAGGCGGCTCTTGTTGACTATGCGCTTGAAAAGAACGTTACGGCTCTGCGCGAAGATTTGGAGAAGTACAGAATCGTATATGATGTGTGGTTCAGAGAGAGCAAGCTTCACCGTGACGGAGAGGTTATGGCGGCAATCGATAAGCTTCGCGGCAACGGATATACCTATGAAGAGGACGGAGCGCTGTGGCTTAACTGCGAAAAGATGGGGCTTGAAAAGAATGAGGTTTTAATCAGAAAGAACGGCATTCCGACCTACTTTGCCGCGGATATCGCATATCATATAAATAAGCTTGAAACGCGCGGATACGATTGGGCAATAAATATCTGGGGGGCAGACCACCACGGACACGTTGCCAGAATGAAGAAGGCGCTTGAAGCGGTCAATATAGATTCGTCAAGGCTTGACGTGGTGCTGATGCAGCTTGTTCGTCTTATGCAGGACGGAGAGGTTGTAAGAATGTCAAAGCGTACGGGAAAGGCGATAACGCTTTCGGATTTGCTTGAAGATATAAGCGTGGATGCCGCAAGATTCTTTTTTAATGTGAGAAGCGCGGGCAGTCACCTTGACTTTGACTTAACGCTTGCGGCACAGCAGAACAATGATAATCCCGTGTACTACGTTCAGTATGCATATGCAAGAATATGCAGTATTTTAAGACTTCTTGCAGAGGACGGAATCACGGTTAAGAATTACTCCGACATAAATCCGTCGTTGCTTTGCGAGGAAGCGGAGCTTAATCTGTTAAAGAGGCTGTGCGATTTGCCCGATGAAATTAAGATGTCGGCAGAGAGCCTTGAACCGGCAAGAATTACGCGGTATATTATGGAGCTTGCAACGGACTTCCATTCATTTTATAACTCGTGCAGGGTAAAGGGCGAGGACGAAGAGCTTATGGCGGCAAGGCTTAAGCTTATCGACAGCGTTCGTATAGTTATGAAAGGGGTTCTCGGAATGCTTAAGATAACCGCCCCCGAAAAGATGTAAAGATTTGAAAGCGAGGTGCAGCGTGACATATATGAAAAGATTTGCAATGATTTTAGCGGTGATACTGACATTTGTGTTTTCGTCTTTTTCGGCGTATGCGGCAGATGAAGGCAAAATAGCGGGCGTTTACGCACTTAAGGGAAGGCTGTATTATTACGATACGCCGACAGACAGGATTGTGCTGACGGGGGGAAGCCCCGTTGCTTCGGACGATGGGGCAAAGGCTGCCGCAAAATCGGCAGAGTATAACGAGCTTCGGGTCGTTACCGACGGAATGTTCTTCAAGGACAAAAATAAACTTGCGCCCGAATGGGTCAACAATTATGTTGACCGAGAGGTGTGGTTTATCGTAGCCGTTGCCAAAAACGGCGAGATTTCGGTACCGTATCTTATACTAAATGTTTAAATTAAATCGCAGACTAAGGACAGGAGTGGAAATTATGCAAAACCGAAACAGATTTTTAAAGCGGATAACCGGCATATTATCCGCAATTACAATTATCGTATGCGCCGCGTGCGGAACCGCGTTTGCAGATGAAGAAAACGCCGGAGCTGACAGAGCTGCGCTTGTAGAGCAGGTTGTTGATTATCTTAATACGTATGCAAGATATGATTCGGTCAACCGCGAGAATTTATACAAAGATGCGCTGCTTAAGGCGGTCGAGCAAAACCCCGGTCTGTATGAATCGGTTATGAAAACTATGCTTGAATCCATTGACGAGCATTCGGAATATTACACGCCCGAAGAGGCGCTGGCAATGAAAGAGAGAATCTCGGGGACGATTGTCGGCATCGGTATAACCTTTCAGATGAATAAGGACGGCGTTGACGTTCAAAGCGTTATAGGCGGAACCCCTGCGGACAGAGCGGGCTTGCAGGTGGGTGATGTAATCGTCAGCGCGGACGGCGTTGACTTTTCGGGAATGAATTCCGATACGGCGGCTTCTTATATAAAAGGAGCGGAGGGAACAATCGTTACAATAGGCGTAAAGAGAAAAGATGCGGATAATATAATTTATTTGCAGCTTAAGCGCGAACCGATTATAGGAAATTCGGTCGTAAGCAAGGTTTACGGCGAGGGTATAAATAAAATGATGTATATCCGTGTGTCGGGATTTGTATCCAATACGGCAGAGCTGTTTAAAAATGAGCTTGACAGCGCGTCAGAGCAGGGGATAACCAAAATAACAATCGATTTGCGCGACAACGGCGGCGGCTTGCTTGACCAAGCCGTACAAATGGCGGATTATCTGCTGCCGAAGGACTGCGTGATAACAACAGAGGACCATAAAATAAACTTGTTTAACACAACGTATAAGGTTCAAAGCGATGACACGCGCAAGTTTGATACGGTTATATTGATTAACGAAAATTCGGCAAGTGCGTCAGAGGTGCTGACGGCGGCTTTGTCCGAGAACGACCGCGCGTATTTAATCGGAGAGAAGTCATACGGAAAAGGGACAATTCAGACCATTGCGGACTTGCCGTACGGCGACTGTATGAAATACACAATGGGATATTATCTGACGCCGAAGGGCAATAACATAAACGGCGAGGGAATAACCCCCGATTATGTTGTGGAAAATTCGTTTACCCCATTCGAGATAGAGAAGTATGACAAATTCGGTTATACAACCGTATATGGCGTAGGTGACAGCGGTGACGAGGTAAAGACCGCCAAAGAGCTTCTTAAAATCTGCGGATTGTATAATGGAGAGATTAACGGCGATTATGATGAAGATACTGCGGACGCCGTTTACGCGTTTCAGATGAGGACGGGGCTTTATCCCTACGGAGTGTTTGATATAACAACCCAGCACGAGCTGTATGAGAGAATGAAAAGCTCAAAGGTTGAACACGATGACCAGTTAAATGCCGCGCTTGAGCATTTTGGCATAAAATCAGAATAAAATAATATAAACGCCTTGATGTTTTATCAGGGCGTTTATATTATTCCCGTAAGGTCAAACGGCGGTGTATATT
Source organism: uncultured Eubacteriales bacterium (assembly GCA_900555375.1). Classification (GTDB taxonomy): domain Bacteria; phylum Bacillota; class Clostridia; order Monoglobales; family Monoglobaceae; genus UMGS1820. The sequence goes on along the minus strand of USLC01000089.1, from coordinate 447 downwards.
CGGGCTTTGCACTGCTTCGCTGCTGAACATAGGCGTCGCAAAAGCCGAGGTCAAGAGCGGTCTCGGTTACCGAATTGTATTCAAATGAGGTGATGCGGCGGTTAATCTCGGGGAAGTTTTTAAGGCTGCCGCTTGGTGTGTACTGACTCATCAGGCTCAGCCTGAAAGAGTCGGTGCCGAACTCACTTTTAAGCCGCCGCAGAATATTGATTGAATCGTGTCTGCAGCCGGGCAGAACAAGGTGCCTGACGATAACGCCGCGCTGCATTATTCCTTCGCTGTTGTATTCGGGCGTGCCGACATAAGAAAGCATTGTTTTAAGCGCATTCATCGCAACGGTGAAATAGTCCGAGGCGCCGCTGTATTTTTGTGAAAGAGCGCTGTCCGCATACTTTATATCGGTCAGATATACAGAGACATCGTCTTTCAGCACGGCAAGACCCTCGG
>USLC01000088.1 GCA_900555375.1 uncultured Eubacteriales bacterium | reverse complement strand
TTCGCCCGTAAGCCCTATCTCACCTATTGCTACAACATCGCTCGGCACGGGCTTATTGCGAAAGCTTGACGCTATAGCCAAAAAAACTCCCATATCTATGGCGGGCTCAACCATTTTAAGCCCGCCGACAACATTTACATACACATCGTATGCCGAAATATGCAGCCCTATACGCTTATCCATTACCGCAAGCATAATAAGCACCCTTGTCAAATCAATTCCCGTGCTTGTACGGCGCGCATTGCCAAAGCTGCTTTGTGCCGCAAGAGCCTGAACCTCTGCAAGAACGGGACGGGTTCCCTCCATTGTGCATATAATGCACGAGCCGGGTTCGTTAATCGGTCTGCCCGAAAGCATCGCCTTTGACGGGTCTTTTATCTCCGACAGTCCGTCTCCGCCCATCTCAAAAACACCTATTTCGTTTGTTGAGCCAAAACGGTTTTTTATCGCCCTTATGATTCTGTACGACCGGTGTTGATCCCCCTCAAAATACAAAACAGAGTCAACAATATGTTCAAGTATCTTCGGTCCCGCAATAGAACCCTCTTTTGTAACGTGCCCCACCAAAAATGTGGCAATCGACTGTTCTTTTGCAATCCGCATAAGGGTTGCCGCCGTATCGCGAATCTGCGTAACGCTTCCCGCGGCAGGGGTTATCTCGGGGTTATACATAGTCTGCACCGAGTCAACAATAAGTATGTCGGGCTTCTCGCGCAGAATACAATCGCAAATTAGTGACATATTTGTCTCGGTATACAATTTAAGATTCTCGGTTCTGACCGACAGTCTGTCTGCCCGAAGCTTTATCTGGCTTTGAGATTCCTCTCCCGAAACATAAAGTATACGCCTCTCTTGACCGAGATATTCGCATATCTGAAGCAGGATTGTTGATTTTCCTATGCCTGGGTCTCCGCCTATCAGGACAAGAGAACCGGGCACGATTCCGCCGCCGAGAACGCGGTCAAGCTCTGATAAACCTGTGTGAATACGCTCTTCCTCTGATATAGAGATATCGCGCAGAGGCTTCGGCGGTTCCGACTGCATTGCAAAAGCCGTCGCGCCGCCCCTCGCCGATTTTGAAGCCGAGGTTAAAACCTTTTCTTCGTTCATTGTATTCCAAGCGCCGCAGCCGGGACACTTGCCGTTCCATTTTGGCGATTCGATTCCGCATTCCGAGCAGACAAAAACTGTTTTTTGTTTCAATTTAAGTTCCCCTTTTTATAAATATAATCAAAATTATATCACAAACTTTGTATTTTGTCTATTATTTTGGCATTTTTCATCTAACTTCACAATAAATTTTAATAATTGTTACGTTAATGTAATATTTGGGTCTTGTAATGCGGCGAATAATGAGTTATAATATAATTGAAATAAGTGTGTTCAAAGCAGACCGAGAGCAGGGGTGAGCAGGTGTATCAGAATATAATATATTTTATTACCGATATATTTTGTGTGCTCATCTTCCTGACAGGCTTGTATTATACAGCGATCGGTTTCTTTTCGCTTTTCGGCAGGCACAGTAAATCGGTACATATAAAGATGCACAGATTTGCCGTGGTGATACCTGCCCATAACGAGGCGGAGGTTATAGATAATTTGCTTTTAAGCATTAAAATGTGCAGCTATCCGCAAAGCCTTATCTCGGTTTATGTTATTGCCGACGGTTGCAGCGACTCTACCGCGCACCGCGCACGGACTTTGGGTGCAAACGTGATAACACGTCCTTTTTCGACCTGTAAGGGTGACGCTCTCTGTGACGCTTTTTCGGTTCTGCTTAACGATACCGAATTCGACGCTGTCGCCGTGTTCGATGCCGACAACATCGTCCATCCCGACTTTTTTTCGGCTATGAATGAACGGTTATCCTCGGGTGCAGAAGCGGTTCAGGGATACATCGATGCAAAAAATGCCGATTCATCGTGGGTGGCTTACGCCCACTCAACGTGGTACTGGCTCACCAATCGCCTTATGCAGGCAGGCAGAGGGGTTCTCGGCATCGGCTGCAAACTTGAAGGGACGGGCTTTGTTCTGTCTTTAAAGCTTCTCAGCAGGGTAAAATGGCATACCGTCACCTTTGCCGAGGATGCGGAATACACCTGCCGCCTTGCCGAAAACGGAGTTTTTGCGGACTACGCGCCGAATGCGGTCGTATTTGACGAAAAGCCGACCCGATTTAAAGAATCGGTAATGCAGCGCAGAAGATGGGCTAAAGGAATCTTTGATGTTCAGTCGGAATATACTCTGCGGCTTTTGCGCCGCGGGCGTTTTAACACTCTGATGACATTATGGGGGGACGTTCTCGCTCCGGTAGCTTTTGTTGTTCTTACCCTATCCGCGTTTGTCATAAACCACGGAATCTGGCAAAGCATACCCGGCAGAATAACTCTTTGGCTGTACATTTTTATCAACATACTTATTATGCTCCTTGCGCTTGTCAAGGACAGAAAAATCAGTGTAAAAATGATACTCAATATTTTTGGGTTTTTAATTTATATTATAAGCTGGCTGCCTGTTTGTCTCTTCGGAGTGCTTGGCAGGAATAAAGACGGCTGGCACCACACAAAGCATAATAACATAAGCTGACGTTAGTTGCTTTGATTATAAGGAGGAATTTAACATATGTGCGGTATAGTTGGATATGTCGGTAAAAAACAGGCGGTGCCCATTCTTATCGACGGACTTAAAAAGCTTGAATACAGAGGCTATGACTCTGCCGGCGTTGCGGTAATGGACAGCGGCAGTATCAAAGTTAAGAAATCAAAAGGACGTCTCTCGGTTCTTGAAGAAAAGCTTAAAGACGGTGAGCCTTTAAACGGCGTTATGGGTATAGGTCATACAAGATGGGCAACCCACGGCGAGCCGTCTGACACAAACTCTCATCCGCATCTCAGCCGTTCGGGCAGATTTGCTGTTGTTCATAACGGAATTATCGAAAACTTTCTTCAGCTTCGCCGTAAGCTTATCGAAAAGGGCTTTGAATTTATTTCCGAAACCGATACAGAGGTTATCGCTCAATTGATAGAATACTATTACAACGGCAACATACTTGAGACGGTAACAAAAGTGGTTGAACGCGTAGAAGGTTCTTACGCCTTAGGGATTTTATGTGCGGATAATCCCGATTCATTTATTGCAGTCCGCAAGGAAAGTCCTATGGTTGTCGGTCTCGGCGACGGCGAGAACTTCATAGCATCCGACATTCCTGCTGTCTTAAATCACACGCGTGAATTCTACTTTTTGGAAAATAACGAGATTGTGCTTCTCTCCGCAGACAAGGTCACCATTTACAATATTGACGGCGAAGAAGTGGAAAAAGAGAAGTATCACGTTGACTGGGATATCTCGGCTGCCGAAAAGGGCGGTTACGAACACTTTATGTTTAAAGAAATTATGGAACAGCCCAAGGTTATCCGCGACACCGTTCAGCCAAGAATCAGAGACGGAAAAATCGTGCTTGACGATATCTCGCTTACCGCCGATTATATCAAGGGCATAGATAAAATCTATATTGTTGCCTGCGGAAGCGCATACCACGTCGGCGTTGTCGGAAAGTATATAATAGAAGAAATGAACCGTATTCCCGTTGAGGTTACCGTTGCGTCAGAGTTCAGATATATGAACCCCATAGTAAACGAAAAGACCCTCACAATTGTTATCAGTCAGTCGGGCGAAACCGCCGATACCATTGCCGCAATGCGCGAGGCAAAGCGCCGCGGTTCGCGGACATTTGCGATTGTTAACGTTGTAGGCAGCGCAATAGCGCGTGAAGCGGACGATGTCCTTTATACCTGGGCGGGACCCGAAATATCGGTTGCCACAACAAAGGCCTACAGCACTCAGCTTACAGCTATATACCTCTTCTCGCTTTACGTTGCACAAGAACTTTCGCTGATTGACGAAAAGAAGCTTAGCGAAGCAATATCAACACTTGAGGCTCTGCCCGCAAATATTGAAAAAATCGTTGAAAACAAAGGCGACATTCAGTATATGGCGTCTCAGTATTATAACGCAAGCAGCATATTCTTCCTCGGCAGAACGCTTGATTACGCGGTTGCCCTTGAAGGCGCCCTTAAAATGAAGGAAATATCCTACATTCATTCCGAGGCATATGCCGCAGGCGAGCTGAAGCACGGACCTATCGCCCTGATAGAGGACGGAACTGTTGTAATTGCACTTTGTACCGTTAAAAAGCTGTTTGATAAAATGTTAAGCAATATCAAAGAGGTTAAAGCACGCGGTGCGGTTGTTATCGCCATCGCCGAAGAGGGTCACCCCGAGATAGAAAATGTCGCCGACCACGTTATTTATCTGCCGAAGTGCGGTGAGCTTGCTCTGCCGTCAGAGGCGGTTGTTCCTCTTCAGCTTTTGTCATATTATGTTGCGTCACTTAAAGGACTTGACATTGACAAGCCGAGAAACCTTGCAAAGAGTGTTACTGTAGAATAATTCTGGGTTGCCGCAGGCAGGGAGAGACGCTCCCAAAAAGAGAAGATATCCTATATTTGTGACTCTATCACTGTGGGTTGAATGTTTGCCTTCGGGTTTACATTCAATCCT
>USLC01000087.1 GCA_900555375.1 uncultured Eubacteriales bacterium | reverse complement strand
CGCCGCCGCAAGCGTTGCCGCAATAATAAACACGGCAAGCTTATGTTCTTTTATAAATCTCAATTAAATCACCTTTATCTCCCAAAGATTCCCTTGCCTTTTTCGTTAAGCATAAATTCAGCCGCCTTTGCCGCACCTATTGCCACACACTCGATTGGATTCTCGGCTATATAGACCGGAATCTCGGTATTGATGTTTATTAATCTGCCGAGTCCGCGCAGCATTGCTCCGCCTCCCGTTAAAACTATTCCGCTTTCTATTATATCCGCGGCAAGCTCGGGCGGGGTCTTCTCAAGCGTCACTTTTACCGCGTCCACTATCGCCTCGGCGGTCTCGCTGAGACAGCTTTTTATTTCATCGGTTGTCACCTTAGCCGTCTTCGGAAGACCCGTAACCATATCTCTTCCGTTTACCTCTATCCTCTCTCTTTCTATGCCCGAAAAGACAGAGCCGATACTGATTTTTATTCCCTCTGCGGTGCTGTCGCCTATTACAACATTATGCTGCTTTTTAACATACTGAACAATCGCATTGTCAAAGCTTGACCCAGCCGTGCGAATCGAGTGTGACACCACTATTCCACCGAGAGACACAACCGCCGCCTCGCAGATACCCGCTCCGATATTTACAACCATACTGCCGTGCGGAGCGCCGACATCCACTCCGCAGCCCGCGGCTGCGGCAAGCGGCGCGTCCATAAGTGCCGTTGATTTAATGCCTGCGTTGTGCGCCGCCTCGTATACCGCGCGGCGTTCAACATCGCTTATTCCGCAGGGAACGGCTATCACAGCGCGCGCCCCGAAGAACGAACCCTTGTTTACTCTCTTCATAAACTGCTTAAGCATAGAAACGGTTGCATTAAATCCCGTTATAGCTCCGCAGCGTATCGGCGCAACCTCTGCCACGCCCTCCGGCGTTCTGCCAAGCATCTCGCTTGCCTCCTCGCCTATTGCCACAATCTGACCGCTTGTGTCACTTTTAATGACCAAAGACGGTTCGTTAAGCAAAATTTCTCCTTCCGTATTGCAAATCAATGTTGTCGCCGTTCCCAAATCTATTCCAAAATCAACAGCCATTGTTTTCCTCCCGTTTGTTAAAATAATTCATAACCGAATTCTTCTTTTAAAACCTGTCCGAGCTTGCAAAGCGGAAGCCCGACAACGTTAAAATAATCGCCCTTTATGCCCTCGACAAACAAAGCGCCGATGTTCTGAATCCCGTATGCGCCCGCCTTGTCCATCGGCTCGCCCGTCGCTATATATCTTTCGATTTCTTCATCTTCAAGATGCCTGAAGTGAACCGCCGTGCGCTCAAAGCCGCAATAGCTTTTTTTACTTTCATTATCGATTATGGCAAGCCCCGTGCAGACGTGATGGTCGCGCCCCGAAAGCATATGAAGCATCTCCGACGCCTCCTCTTTGTTTGCTGGCTTTCCCAAAATCTTTCCGTCAATAAACACAACCGTATCCGCGCCTATAACCAAGGCGCTTTCGTCAGCCTTTTTTGCTACGTTTCTTGCCTTTTGCATCGCAAGGTTTCTTACCGTCTCTTCGGGGGTTATCCCGTCCTCAGTAATCTCTTCCGCGTCATCGGCAATTATATCAAAATCACTCACAAATTCGGATAAAAGCTCTCTCCGTCTCGGTGATTTTGACGCCAGAACTATTTTTCTCATCTTATTTTCTCCTAAATCCATAAACTATTTTCCGATTCCCGTAGAGCCGAAGCCGCCGTCTCCGCGGTCGGTATCATCAAGCTCTTCCGCGCTTACAAATCTCGCCTTCTCAACGGGAAGGAAAACAAGCTGCGCAATCCTGTCACCCGAATTTACAGTAAACTCTTTATCGGAGACATTTATCACAGCGGCTTTAAGCTCGCCCGTGTAATCGGTGTCTATAACCCCTACACAGTTGCACATTGTGATTCCGCTTTTAAGCGACAAGCCCGACCGCGGAAAGACAAATGCACCCCAGCCGTCGGGAATTTGTATAGCTATCCCGGTGGGAACAGCCACTCTCTCGCTGGGCTTTATAACAACAGGCTCTGAAAGAGCCGCCGACAAATCCATTCCGAGGCTTCCGTCCGTTGCATACCTTGGCTCTGTTGCCTTATCCGACAAATACTTTATTTTTACATCTATCATTTTAAACAATTCCTTTCTACTCTGTCGCACTTTTGAACATACGCAGTCTTGTAAAATCCAAATTATTCGGCGCACTGCCGTTTAAATACGCATCGCAAACCTCGCCGACGCGCTTTTTATCCTCTGTCGTGAACATAAGCCTTAAATAGTCTGCCCCGATTTTGTCAAGTTCCTCACCCTTATCCGCCATATACAGCGGGACTGAGTTTAAAACAACGCTTCTGCACTTGTCCCCGTCCTTTACAATCGGGAATTTTGTTCCCTTTCTGTCTGTCACATATCCGCCGTTTTTGCACGGACATTTGCCTATATTCTTTAAAATGCAATTCTCTGTTATCATCAGCGGAATCCTGCCGTATGCAATCACTTCGCATACGGAATTTTTGATTATACCGCGCATTATTCCGATGTTAAGCTCGGGCGATAAGCAGCAGCAACCCACGCCCATCTCGCAAAGCTTATTAAATGCAAGGCTGTTTGTTATATTCATTCTGTGTGACGCATAAACCTGAAATCCGTCCGCAAGCTCAAATCCGTCAAGAGTTGAAATCTCTGCCTTGTCAAAGCCCATAGTCCTAAGCCTAAGCAGGCTGTCTCTGATTTTGCCGCGCTCATCTCCGCGGACTATAACGGGAAGGGAAAGCACAATCCTTTCCTTATCCTCTGTCAGCCTGTCCACATTTTGTTCCGCAATATTTACGGGAATATATATCCTGTCGAATTTGTATTTGCGCGCCGCCTCAAACTGCCCGATTGTCAAAACCGAGCAAGTATACACCGCATTCCTTTCGGCACGCTCTTTGGTCAAAGGCTTTGGCGGCTCTTTAATTCTTTTGTTTCTGTATGGCAAAAGAATCTTTTCTTCAAGCTGCGCGGCAGCCCTTCGGCGAAGCTCGTTAATCTGCGAAACCGCCAAAAACGGCTCGCCCTTTATTTTTATCTCTGCATTTTCGGCCGAAAAAGCCGTATCGCCCATCTTGCAAAGCCGCATTTTTACGTCTTCGGCACTTAGCGGTCTCTTTGACGCGTGCTCTGCCGCCGCGTCACCGATAACGCATACGGATATATCGCCGCATTCCATTTTTATAAGCGGCGGCTCTCCCTCAAAAATCTCGGCATATATATTTATGGGCTGTTTACGCTCCGATACCTCGCTTCGGATATCCGAACCGTTTTTCAGATAAGGATTGTCGGGCTTATCAAAGGCAAACATATCAACGCCCTTTTTATCCGTAAAATACCCGTCTGTCAGACCGCCGCGGTAAAATACGCGGTTAAGCTCTTCTATCTCGCATTTCTTCGGCTGTCTTTTCTCGTCTATAAGCCTTCTGTACGCCGAAACAACAGTTGTAACATAGCCTTCGCCTTTCATTCTGCCCTCTATCTTGAAGCTCGTCACGCCCGCATCTATAAGCTCGGGGATGTGCTCAATCATGCACATGTCACGGGAGTTCATGATGTAAGTGCCCTTATCCTCGCTTATCTCGAAATACTCACCCGGGCGTTTTTCCTCGACAAGGTGGTATTTCCATCGGCAGGGCTGAGCGCACGCTCCACGGTTTGCATCTCTGCCGGTCAAATAGTTTGACAGCAGGCAGCGGCCGGAAAACGACACGCACATAGCACCATGCACAAAGGCTTCTATCTCAAGCTCCTTGGGGGTGTTGGCCCGAATCTTTCGGATATCCTCCATGGGCGTTTCCCGTGCCAAAACGACACGGTCGGCTCCCATGTCAAACAGCACATTGGCCGTTGCGCTGTTTATAACGCCGAGCTGGGTGCTGACATGTCTCGACACCTTGGGGGCATACTTTTTGGCCGCCGCCATCACGCCGAGGTCTGCGATTATGAACGCATCAACGCCGGCATCCTGCGCCTGCTCCAAAAACTCCGGAAGCTGCGCAAGCTCGTCCTCCCTCGGCAAGGTGTTGCATGTCATGTGCACCGCCGTGCCGTTTGCGTGGGCAAGCTTTGTCGCTTTGCTAAGCTCGGGAAAGGTGAAATTACCGGCAGACGCCCGCATCCCGAACTGTGTACCTGCAAGATACACGGCATCGGCACCGTAGTGCAGCGCCATTTCAAGGCGCTCGAAGTCACCTGCCGGTGCAAGCAGTTCTATCTTCGGCTTAATCATAATCCTGTTTTGCTACGAAGGCCTCAAATGCGCCGCTGCTGGTGAAATATTCGTGGCTGCCGGTAGACGAATTGAGCGCATAGAACATATAGTTGGTCTTGTCCGGTTGGAGTGCCGCCTTGATGGACGATAAGCCCGGAGAGCATATCGGTGTTGGCGGCAGGCCCTTCTTTATACGGGTGTTGTATGGCGAGTCCTTCTGAAGCATATCCTTTGTCGGTGCGCCCTTGTGGTCGGGGTACTCGTACAGTGAGGTCGAGTCTATCTGAAGCGGCCAATCCTTATTAAGACGGTTGTAAA
>USLC01000086.1 GCA_900555375.1 uncultured Eubacteriales bacterium | reverse complement strand
ACCTCGCCTTCTTCCCGATATTTTTCCGCCGCCGTGGCTGAAATTATACTTGAGTCAAGCCCGCCCGACAAAAAGCAGCACAGCGGCACATCCGATACCAGCTGGCGTTTTATCGAATCTTTAAGCAGCAAGCGTATCTTTTCGGCTGTCTCTTCAAACGAATCGGTATGCTCTGCCGCTTTTAATGCCCAATACTTTTTAATTTTAAATCCGTTTTTGTCAAACGTCAGACATTCGCCCGGTTTAAGCTCATTTATTTCCTCAAACGCGGACGCGCCCGGCGTTCTGCCCGGACCTATCAAAAATATTTCTCCAAGCCCCAAGCGGTTGACCCTCGGCTTTACATCGGGGTGAGCCAAAAGAGTTTTTATTTCCGAGCCGAAAATAAGTCCGCCGTCGTATTTATGAAAGAAAAATGGTTTTACCCCCGCCCTGTCACGCGCCGCAAAAAGACTCTGCTTCTTTTTATCAAATACTGCAAAGGCAAAAATTCCGTTCAGCTTATCAACACACTTTTCCTTCCACTCTATGTACGCCGTCAGCAAAACCTCTGTGTCGGAATGTCCCGTAAACTTATATCCAAGCTCAGACAGCTCGGCTCTTATATCCTCTGTGTTGTAAAGCTCTCCGTTGTACACCGTTATATACTCGTTTTTTGCATAGCTTTTGTACATTGGCTGCTTTCCGTTTTCGATATCCACAACCGCAAGCCGCCGATGAAGCAAGACCGCATTGCGTGAGATATACGCCCCCGCGTCATCGGGTCCCCGTCTTTCCAATGTCTCGGACATCGCGTCAAAAATCCGGCTGTTGTTTGAAATATCTTTTTTAAAGTCTACCCATCCGGCAATTCCACACATAAAACTTCGCCTTTCTGTCCGCATATATTAAGCACAAGCCGCCCTGTCTCACGGACAAAACAGGACGCGGAAAATTCTGCGCCGAATTTTGGGCGCATTTATATCCGACTGATGCTTTGTGCACTTAATATTATATGCAGAAAGGTTTAAAAAGTGAACACGACTTGATTAGTTTAAACTAACCAAGTCGTCAAAAAATAAGGCTCACGCCCCAAAATAATCTTTAAGAGCTTCGTTCAATGCGTTTCCGCTTGACGAATGACAATGTCTTATATACGCTCCGCTTTTTTCTGCCTGCTGCGAAGCGACCGCAACCATCTTATGTGCAACGGTACCCGTGAATACTATTACCATATCGGGGCTGCCTATCTGATTTTTGAAGTTTGCGGGGCACTGAGTAAACACCTTGCACTTACATCCGTATTTTTTGCATATTTCCTTGTACTTGCAATGCATTCTGTCGTGTCCGCCGACTATTACCACACTCATAATTACCTCCTTATTATTTGTTTATTCTATCGTATATTGTATCGCCGAAGCGCAGATTTATATCTGCGCTTCGGATTCGGAATTTAAAATAAATTCTGTCATACCTTTTGTATTTTCATCCGTAAGCGAGCACAAGCAGCAAATCGCATCGGCTCTTGCACTTTCGGCGCTGCTTTTCAGCTTTTCTCTGAAAAACTGAAAAAGCGTCAGATACTTAAGATACAGCTCACTTGCATACAGCGCTCCGTCCTTTGTAAGCAAGATACTTCCGTCAAGCGCGCGCTCTATCAGATTAATCTCAACAAGATTCGGAAGCATTAAAGACACACTTGCCTTTTTTACGCCGAGAGCCTTTGAAACATCAATGCTTCTCACCGTGTTGCCCTTATTGCTCAGCTCGTATATAACAAACATATACTTTTTCTTAGTCGATGACAGCATCTTCTTCCTCCTTTGGTTCTGAAAGGAACGGTTTCATACTGTTTAAACATATTCCCATAGTTGACAGATTATGAAGCAGAGCGCTTGCAACGGGTGAAATTATTCCCGCAATGCCGAGAAGAATCAGTCCGCTGTTAAACAGAGATATAAACCGATAATTTTTATGTATTCTTTCAAACATATTCTCGCTTAAATCGCGAAGTATAACCAATCTGTCAAGGTTCGACGCAAGCAGAGTAATATCCGCAACCTCGCGTGCTATATCGGACGCGTCTTTCATTGCAATCGATACATCTGCCGCAGCAAGCGCGGGCGAATCATTAATTCCGTCACCCACCATAACAACCTTGTGCCCCTCGCTTTTTGCGCGGTTTACTATGTTAAGCTTATCCTCGGGCAAAACTTTGGCATAGAATTTTTCGATTCCAAGTTCTTTGCATACATTGGCGGCTGTGTTTTCTCCGTCTCCGGTAATCATAGTGATGTTTGAAAATCCTTTTTGCTTAAGCTTTTTGATTACCTTTTCCGCATCTTTTCGGATTGGGTCCTCTATACACAAAATTCCGCAAAGCTTTCCGCCTATCGCCAGATATACCATAGAATATTTCTCGCCGAGGGCGGCTCTCATATCATTCTGCTCATCCGTCAGCGGAATAATCTCATCATCAAAAATAAAATGAGAGCTTCCTATCAAAACCCTTTTTCCGCGGAGCTGAGACGCTATCCCGTGAGCCACAATATACTCAACCTCGGCGTGTTCTTCGGCGTGTTCAAGCTTCTTCTCTTCTGCGGCACGCACAATTGCTTTTGCCACACTATGCGGAAAATGCTCCTCAAGACACGCGGATATTTTTAAAATCTCTTCTTCGCTGTAGCCCTCAAATGCAACAATTTTGCTAAGCTTCGGGCAAGAAACGGTAAGCGTTCCCGTTTTGTCGAAAAGCATTGTATCGGCAAATGCATAGTTTTCAAGGAAGCGTCCGCCCTTTATCATAATGTCATAGTTTGTTGCTTCCTTCATAGCCGATATTACACATATCGGGGTCGAAAGCTTAATCGCGCACGAATAATCAACCATTAAAACCGAAATAGCCTTTGTGATGTTTCCCGTCAAAAGGTACACGCCAATGCTTGTCAGAAAGCTGAACGGTACAAGTCTGTCCGCAAAGCTCTCTGCTCTGCTTTGAAGATTTGACTTCAGCTCCTCCGAATTTTCAATCAAATCTATTATATTTCGGATTCGGCTGTCGTCCGAAAGCTTTAAGGTTTTAATATCTATGCTTCCGTTCTCTACTACCGTTCCGGCATAGACCGTCATTCCCCCGACCTTGCGCTGCGGCAGAGACTCTCCCGTCATCGACGCCTCGTTGACCTCGGCTGTGCCGCACTCTACCTCGCCGTCTATGGGAATCATACTTCCCTGCCTTACACGCACGATTTCTCCGGGCTTGATATCCGCAAGCGGAACATATTCCTCATTTTCTCCGTCTATTCTCCAGACCTTGTCTATGTTAAGAGAAAGACTGTCAGACAGCGCATTTTTTGCCTTCTTTCTGGTATATCCCTCAAGCAGTGAGGAAATGTTAAGCAAAGTCATTACCGAAGATGCCGTTGACGGCGTTCCGCTTAAAATTGCCGCGGAAATCGAAACCGCGTCAAGCACATCCACGTTAAGCTTACCCTTTGAAAGACTGTCAAGTCCGTTTTTTATAAACGGAACCGCCCGTACGACAGTAAGCGGAACGCTTATAAATTTAGGGACAAACAGCTTCATTATAATTCTTTTGCACAAAATCGCAAAAAAGTCTTTTTTAAATTCTTCGTCAATAAGCTGCGTTGAGGACAGCGGTTGTTCCGCGAGGTCGTGTACATTTATATCGGTAATTATTTTAAGGAGAGTTTCTTTTATATTTCCGCTGTAATACACCAAAATTCCGCCGTTTACGGATGAAACCTCTGCGGAACAGACGCCGCCTACATCGCATAACCGTCCTGCAAGGCTGCTTTCCTGATTTTTGGAAAACACTCCTCCGCCGCAGCGCAGACGCAATCTACCCGGTGAGTCATAAACTATTTTGTATTTCATTCGGGCACCTTCTTTACTTAGTCATTTTCGGCAGCCTGTTTTGCGTCATAACAAATGTCCTGAGCCTCTTCTTTCATATTTTTAAAGGTCTCCTGCGCGTCATTCTGAAGCTTAATGCACTTAGCCAAGCCGTTTACGCAAACCTTTCTGGTCTTTTCGCTTTTAGCCGCCTTAACACCGTAGGTTGCCGCAAGCACGCCGCCCACAAAGTATAAAAGTTTCTCGTTTTTTAATGCATCCAAAATTTTCATTATAATTATCTCCGTTCTGTCCGCTTTATTTTTTGTGCCGCCCGTCCGCGCGGACTCAGGTCAGGTATAGCACTATGTCCGCGAAACGATAAATGCCCCGCGGACTTATAATAATTATTTTTTCTTGTTCAGGGCGTCTCTGCACTTTTTTTTAATATATGAAGAAAGAGCAATAACGCCTATGCAGACAACCGCCGCCAGAATACCGTACAGATACGACTGTAATCCATCATCAAACATCACATTTTACCTCCGCCGCAGCCGCCGCATTTTCCGTGCATAGCGCAGGATTTACACCCTGCGCCGCAGGAGGATTTGCCCTCTGCCTTGTCCTTTTTCATTTGTCTTATAATAAGTATAACAACTGCTGCAAGTATAATAAACGTTATAATTGTTCCTAAATTATTCATAAACCAAGTCATAATGCCAATCCTCCCTGCATTTTAATTTATTTGTTTTTTACGCGTTTACTT
>USLC01000085.1 GCA_900555375.1 uncultured Eubacteriales bacterium | reverse complement strand
TCGGTTCGGGCGGCATTTACAAAGCTCTGCGCAAAAAGAAGGTGCGGGTCAACGGCAAGCACGTTGACGCTTCCTACCGATTGTCGGACGGGGACAGGATAAGTATATATATGAATGACGAATTTTTCGGCGTGCCGAAGACCGATTTTTCGTGGAAGTCAGCCTCTTCCGATATTTCCGCGATATATGAGGATGCAAATATTCTTATTGCCGACAAGCCCTCGGGGATGCCGTCTCAGGACGGAGACGGCGGAAACGATTCGCTTGAAAGCCGAATCCGCTCGTATCTTTATAAAAAAGGCGAAATTGATTTAAACGCCGTCCCGCTTTATATCCCGTCCTTGTGTCATCGGATTGACAGAAACACATCGGGGCTTGTAATTGCCGCAAAGAATGCTGCCGCTCTTCGCATTATGAATCAAAAAATCAAAGACCGCGAAATTAAAAAACTGTATATCTGCTCTGCCGAAAAAACACCCTCGCCGAAGAATGGAAAAATCAGCGGCTGGCTTTTAAAAGATGAAAAATCAAGAAAAATGCTTTTTTATGATAATAAACCGAGCGGTAATCCGCTTTTTTGTGAGACTTTGTACCGAACCTTAACCGCAGGAAGCCCCTGCACGGCGGAGATAGAACTTTTGACGGGCAGAACCCACCAAATCCGTGCCGCAATGGCGCACATCGGCTGTCCGCTGGTCGGAGATGTTAAATACGGAGCCAAACGCAACGGAGAAAGAGGCTTTCAAAGTCTGCGTGCCTACAAAATCTTATTTAACTTTACCACGCCGTCCGGCATACTTGACTATCTTAATCACAAAATGTTTGAGGTTATATAACAAGCGTTAGCTGAAAGAGAGTACTGTTTATGAAAAAAACCGTTTATATTTTAATTATATCACTATTTGCCTCAATTTTAAGCGGCTGTTCTTTCGGGGTGATTAACCCACCCGAATACAGCGAAACACGCCTGCTTATGGACACCGTCTGCACAATCCGCGCAGGCGGCGATAATTCTGATACGGCTGTTGCTGCGGCTTTTGACAGAATTTCTGAAATCGACGCCGCCGCTGACTATTACTCTGCCTCATCGGAGGTTTCAAAAATAAACAATGCCGCGGCAAACGAAGAGATTTCCGTATCCGACGATATCTTTAACATTCTTAAAACCGCGCTTGAAGTCAGCCGCGATTCCGACGGCGCATTTGACATAACCGTTGCCCCCGTTAAGGATTTATGGAACTTTCAAAGCGGCGACCACGAACCCCCGTCAGATGCACAAATTCAAGCCGCTCTTTCAGCCGTCGGCTACAAAAAACTTACGCTGAATGACGAAGCCAAGTCTGTCACCAAAGCCGATTCAAACGTTAAAATCGACCTTGGCGGCGCGGCAAAGGGCTATGCCTCCGACTGCGTCCACGAGGTTCTTAAAAGCCGCGGCATTAAATATGCAATAATTGACCTTGGCGGAAATATCTGCGTTATGGGTAAGAATCCATCTCAGCCCGATGGAAGCTGGAGCGTCGGAATACAAAAGCCCTTTTCCAAATCGGGCGAGCTTTCTCAGACAATCCGCGTCAGCGAAACCTCGGTTGTGACCTCGGGGGTTTACCAGCGCTGTTTTAATTGGAACGGTAAGCTGTATCACCATATTTTAGACCCGTCCGACGGCTATCCCTCCGATAACGGCGAAAACAGCGCAAGCATAATATACGATTCGGCTCTCACCGCTGACTGTCTGGCTACTGCGTGTATGGTTCTTTCATTTGATGCGGCTGACAGCCTTGTGCAAAAATATAATGCAAGATTAATATATGAATAGACACAATCTGCAATCAGCCGTCCGAAAGACTTACCATATTATTCTCGTAAGCTCTAACCCACGTTTTTGCGCCGTCGCCGAAGGTCTCCGCTTCTATCGTATAAACACCGTTTTTTTCGTCTTTGATGACCGCCGTGGGAAGTCTGTCAAGTATTATCTCTACCGACGGTCCCGAGTATGTAAATCTGATTGTGTTGAGCCTTCCGGATTTCATAAATTGAATCCTTTGTTTAAACTCTCCGTCATTGAACCTGTCGCGGTACGGAACGCTGAACTTTTCCCCCGTATCGGCTATGCTTTTGATTTTGTCCAATCTGTAAAATATGGGCTTCATTTCACCGGCGTCATTCATACTCTCTTCTTTTCCGTCATAGGCAAATGCCGCAAGGTAAAAGTAAAAGTCCCGAATCGTAACCGCCGCGGGGCAAAGCCTTATTTGAATATGCGATTTGCTTTTAGACTTTTTATAGCTTATTTCTGTTACACTGTGTTTTGCTATTAAATTTTCAAGCTGCCACAGCTTATCAAGCAGAGGCTGACCGTGCTGCGGCTGACAATAATTAAATCTGTCATTTAAAATAATCTCCGACACATTGCTTTTAAACCTCGCGGGGGTGTATTTGTTTAATATCTTGTCTATAATGGGCACCATCTCTGACTTGATAAGTATGCGGCTTTCAAGTATAACTTTACAAACTGCCAAAGCCTCGCTCTCGCTTAAATGCTCGTCCTTGTCCCCTCTCAGCATATAACCTCCTCTTGCTCTTTCGTAAAAAATATTTTTGCCGAGCCTTACATTTAAAGAATTATTATCAAAAAACGCCCTTATGTCATCTATATCGCGCTGAATTGTTCTTTCGCTTACTCCAAATCGATTAGCCTCTTCACTTTTGCTGACGATATCACCTATATTTAATTTTTCATAAAGCGAAAGAATTCTGTCATACTTTGACTTCTTGTTGTTCTTCACTTCTACCGCTCCTTTTCAACAAAATATACTTATATTATACTCATTTACATAGACATATATTGTCATTTATAAGAAAATTTTTGTGTTTTATAAATTATTTTCTTAGAATGACATATTATGTCACTCTGATATGTTATAATATATATAATCTTTATGGGGAAACAAATATATATAATATATTCTCTTTTACACACCCAATAGGTATATCAGCCGCAAAAGCCACGCTGATTTTAATTACCCTATAACAAAAAAAGTGCGTCTCGGCAAGGAGGCGCACCGAAAAAAGGTTCCTCCCGCGTAATTTACAACACAGTATCTCTCTCAATAGGGTATAAGGAAAGAAAGGAAGCCTTTTTTACCAAATAGTATAGTTTCCCCATAGAGAGATCTTCTTATATTGTGCAGCATACAAATTATATCATATTTTTCATAATTTGTCAAATATTTGTTTTAAATTATTTGTATTTTTTAAAAATATTGTAAATTAAACTCAAAAAAAGAGAGGTTATTGTCTTTTACGGCAATAACCTCTCTTTTTATCATAACAGCGAAATATTTAAAATATCATACTCCGCATTTAAAACGACCAAATTCTGCGGAAAGTCGCGCATCGCATTCCAATAACCTATTCCGTAAAGTCCGAATTGATTGGCAAGCGCCAGCTTTGCCGAAATACTCCGCGCATCCTCAAACCATACCTCGTGCAGCCGTCCGTCATCATCGGTATATCTGAACCAAGGCGACTGCGCTGTCTCATCATACTGTATATCCGCTCCGTACCGCCGTGCAAGATTCACCGCCTCTACGGGCGAAATTGACGGTGCCCCCGGTCCACCCTTGATATGCGGAAGAACCCAGTCGTATCCGTAGGTCGGTACGCCCATAAACAGTTTGTTTGAGGCAATTCTGGTTGTTGCATATTCCACCACACGCCTTACGCTCGGCAAGGGCGCTACCGCCATCGGTTCGCTGTAGGTATAACCCCATTCGTATGTCATCAAAAGAACAAAGTTCACAGCCGCACCGATTCCGGCATAGTCGTGCCCTTCATACAAAACCCCGGGCTGTTCATCATACGTCTTCGGCGCTACCGCAGAGAACAGCAGCTTCCCCTGCGGATTAAGCCTCAGACGAAGCTCTTGCAGGAACTGTATATAATCATACTTTTCCGCCGGGGATATAAATTCAAAGTCAACGTCAACTCCGTTAAAATTCTTCTCTTCTACAGTTTGCATTATCTCTTCAATCAGCCTTATCCGCATATCCTCATTTTGAAAAATCATACTTGCTCTGTCACTGCTGAAGCCCCCGCCCTCGGTCAAGGTTGATAAATGAAGCAATGTATCCGTTCCATAATCCTTGGCTATACTTATCATTTCTCTGTCATTTAACTCAACCAGACCTCCGTCTGCGGCTATGCCATACGTAAACGGTGTAAAATACGTAAAATATGGCATTTGGCTTCTTAAAAGACCGCTGTTTATATGGGGATAGGCATAGCTGTTGACAGCAAACGAGCCCCGTTTTTGATTATCCTTATAAGATATAACAAGCTCATCGCCGGTTGTCAGGCGCGATGAGCCTTTAAGCCAAAAATTGTTTCTGAGCAGGCTAAGCGCCGTCACTCCGTATGCCGCCGCAACGGAAGACAGCGTCTCCCCTCTTTCGACTGTATGAACCGTATCGGGTATTCTTACAACCAACGCCTGTCCCACAACAAGCGAATCATTCACCGAAACTCCGTTATCCGCCGCCAAATTTCGAATATTAACACCATATTCGGCCGCAAGCCGAGAAAGGCTTTCGGCATCGTTCCACGCGACTGGTGACCTTTTTCGT
>USLC01000084.1 GCA_900555375.1 uncultured Eubacteriales bacterium | reverse complement strand
GCGTGCTTCTGCCGGCATATCTGCCGCGAAGTCTCTCCGCCGCGCTGCACACAGCCTCAAAATCGCGAAAGCGATATATATACTTTCTGCGCCGTCTCGGTGTGCCGTCTGTCATACTCATCCTGCTTCTGCGGATTTTACCCTTATAGCTGCAATTATCGATTGCACGGCTCAGTTCTTCTTCAGAGCATACCCTTGTTATAAGCATTCCTATCCCGTCTTCATATGACGGAATTGTCTCCACAAAAAGCTTTGCTCCGTCAATCGAAAATTCGCCGTTCTCCTCTGCCATATGAATAGCCTGCCAAAACATTTTCTGCACCTCCGGGGTGTTCTCGGAAATCATTTTGGGCGTAATATTCATCTCACGGGCCTCATCATTATCTATCAATACTTTAATTTTGTTTTCGTCTACACGTTCAACCTTCATACAAATTCCCCCTGCCGATATTATAACTGCTGTGTCTTCCGGCATTTTCGATTACAAAATACTATGCTTTAAAAGCTTCGTTTATTCTTAATGTGTGATATTATTATAGCAATCACCGTCACAGATTTCAATGCAAAATTAATGGAAACAGTGAATTTTAATTTCCTTGTAAATAATATGAAACCTTTGTAACCTTTATGAAATATAAAAAGGGGAATTTTATCGGATTTTAAGAATTAACACCCTCCGATATCCTATGTTCAAACTTATCCTTATCCGTATCCTCGGGAAGCTCGGTCGGGTAATCGCCCGAGAAGCACGCCGTACAGCAATGCTTTTCCCACTTGCCCGCAAGCTTTTTTGCGTTTTCAAGGCTGAGGTAGCCCAAACTGTCTGCGCCGAGAAGTTTTGCGACCTCATCCGCCGAATGATTGCTTGCTATCAGCCCCTTGCTTGAGTCTACGTCCGTTCCGTAATAGCACGGATGCAGAAAAGCCGGTGACGAAATACGCATATGCACCTCTTTCGCTCCCTTCTCGCGGAGCATTTTTATGATTTGCCTGCTGGTCGTTCCGCGGACAATCGAATCGTCAATCAAAACCACGCGCTTGCCCTTTACCGTCTCTTCTATCGGGCTGAGCTTAATTTTAACCTTGCTTTCTCTGTCGCTCTGCCCCGGAGTGATAAAGGTTCTGCCTATATATTTGTTTTTAACGAATCCGATTGAGTAAGGAATCCCCGACGCGCGCGAATAACCGAGAGCCGCGTCCATTCCCGAATCGGGCACACCTATCACCACATCGGCTTCGGTCGGGTGTTCCTTTGCCAGAAATTCGCCTGCCATAAAATGCGATTTTTGAACAGGCATACCGTCTATGACCGAGTCAGAGCGCGAAAAGTATATATATTCAAACAGACATACGGCTCTTTTTTTCGTATCGCAATGCGTCCTGATTGAGCGTATTCCGTCTTTGTCAAAGACAAGGATTTCACCCGCTTCTATATCGCGCACAAACTCAGCTCCCGCGGCGCTTAACGCACAGCTTTCCGACGCTATTACAAAGCTTCCGTCAGCTCTCTTGCCATAACACAGCGGTCTCATACCCCTTGGGTCGCGAACCGCAATAAGCTTCTGCGGCGACATTATAATCAGCGAATACGCCCCTTCAAGATAGCCTATCGCCGCTTCCACAGCCGCCTCAACCGACGGGCTTTTGATTCTCTCTCTTGTTATAAGATACGCAATCGTTTCTGTATCAACGGTTGTATGAAATATTGCCCCCTGAAGCTCAAGTCCGCGGCGCAGCTCTGCCGCATTTGTCAGATTTCCGTTATGCACAAGCGACATATATCCTTTAATATGCCTGACCTCTATCGGCTGACAGTTTGTGCGGTTGTTTGACCCCGTAGTGCCGTAGCGCGTGTGGCCTACCGCCGCCTTTCCTCTGCCCAGCTCTTCCATAACCGACGGCGTAAAAACATCGCCAACCTGACCCACATCCTTATGCGTTTTAAAAACTCCGTCATCATTTACGGTTATTCCGCAGCCTTCCTCGCCGCGGTGCTGAAGCGCATACAATCCGCTTAACACCGTGCCTGCCGCATTTTCGTCCGTCTGTCCGTAAACGCCGAAAACACCGCACTCTTCGTGAATTTCACCATACATATATAAGTCACCTTTCCTTGCGTCTTTTAAAATCAAAAAGGGCGCAGAAATCCGAAGAAACTTCGGACATCTTTGCCCACCGCTTATATATTATCATATACATATGCCTTTGTCAAGAAATTTAAGGCATTGCGGCATTTTATTTGTCATATGCAACACATAATACGCCCTACACCTCTATGTAGTATAGGCAAATATCCTCATAATTTCCGTCCTTTAGCCTGAAACCTTTGCGTACTGTTCCTATCAGCTTAAAGCCCAATCTTTCGTACAGATGTCTTGCGTGTATGTTATCCGAAACAACCGCATTAAACTGAAGAATCTTAAATCCTATTCTGTTTGCTTGGTTTATACAGTCGCGGACAAGCGCTTCACCTATATGCTTGCTGCGGCTGTTTTTTGCCACAGCATAGCTTGCGTTGCAGATGTGTCCGCATCTGCCGATATTGTTGGGGTGAAGAATGTACAGCCCGAGTATTTTGCCGCTTTCCTTATCCTCTGCCACCGCACAGAAACTCTGTGACGCAAAAAATTCTCTGCCCGACTGTTCGTCAAGCGTATCCTCCTGCGGAAAGGCAGCTCCCTCTTCAACCACCTCGTTCCAGATTTCAATCATTTCGACAATATCCTTTTCTGTGTACTTTCTTATATTTATGTCTTTATTCATCTTATCTTTCTCCTTTTAATCTGATGCCGGTTAACCTGATATTAGTTATCCGAACCCGCATTTATCTTTTCGGCAAGAGACGGAAACGGCGCAAGACTTCTTTTTAAAATTCCCGTCATATATGCGATTGCCGTTCCGTAATTTGTTATCGGTACACTCGCGTCAGCCGCACGTTTTACGCGGCTTGTCATCTCTCGCCCGTTTATCATACACCCTCCGCAATGAATTATCAGAGAATATTTTGTCAAATCCTCGGGAAAGCCGCCGCCCGACGATGTCTCGATACCGATATTCTTGCCCGTATGCCGCTGCAAAAGCTTCGGAATTTTGACCGTTCCTATATCCTCACACTGCCGATGATGTGTGCAGCCCTCCGAAATCAAAACGGTGTCGCCGTCTTTTAGTCTGTCTATCGCACACACCCCGTCAACCGCCGAATCAAGCAATCCCTTGTACCTTGCCATAAGTATCGAAAACGATGTAAGCATCACATCCTGCGGAGTGTCCTTGGCGGCAGCCGCAAACGCCTGACTGTCAGTTACAACCATTTTAGGCTTTGTTTTAAGCCCCTCAAGCGTTTCTTTAAGCTCTGTATCGCGGCACACAACAGCCACCGCTCCCGAATCCAGAATATCTCGCAGCGCCTGCTGCTGGGGAAGAATGATTCGCCCCTTCGGCGCCGCTTTGTCTATAGGAATGACCAAAACGACCGTGTCTCCTCCATTTATCAAGTCACCCAGAAGCCGCTTATTATCCGCCTTCGGAATCAATTCGCCAAGCCTATGTTTAAGCTCTTCTATTCCCGCTCCGTTTTCGGCGCTGACCGATATCTCGTTATCGGCAAGCTCTTTTCTCTCTTTTAAATCGTTTTTGTTATATGCAATCAGGTAGGGAATATTCTTCTCTTTGAACCTGCTTATAAGCTCTCTGTCAAAATCATTAAGGCCCGTTTTTGCATCAGTCACAAGAACCGCCGCGTCGGTTTTATTTAAAATCTTTTGCGTCTGTTTTATTCTAAGCCCGCCGAGCTCTCCCTCGTCATCAAATCCGGGGGTATCGATAACAACAACGGGACCTATTGGCAAAAGTTCCATCGACTTTATTACCGGGTCGGTTGTTGTCCCCTTTTTATCCGACACAACCGCTATATCCTGATTTGTAAGCCGATTTACAAGGCTTGACTTACCCGCATTACGGCAGCCGAAAAATCCGATATGCACGCGGTTTGCGCTTGGTGTGCCATTAAGGCTCATACGCTGCACCTCCAATCAAAATCTGAAATCTCTTATTCCCTTTTCTATATTTTTAAGGTTATTTTCACATATCATTCTTACCTTATCCTTAGGGATATTATTAAGCTCTGCCTTTATCAGTTCATCGCCTATCTTCTTTGTATCCTCTGCCGCATAATCCGTAAGATATTCCTTAAGGGTCATAAGCGCGTTAGGGTGACAGCAATTTTGTATCTGTCCGCTTTTACAAAGGCTCATAAACCTGTCTCCGGTTCTGCCCTCGCGGTAACACGCTGTGCAAAATGACGGAATATATCCAAGCTCCATAAGCCAGCATACAACCTCGTCAAGGGTACGCGTATCCGATACGTCAAACTGCTCTGTATCCGTCGGGCGAAGCCTCTCCGCATAACCGCCGACCGATGTCCGCGAGCCCCCCGAAATCTGTGAAACGCCCAGCCTTATTACCTGCTCGCGCACCTTTTGCGACTCTCTTGTAGAGATAATCATACCCGTATACGGAACGGCAATTCTTATAAGCGCGCATATTTTTGCGAAAATATCGTCGCTTATGCCGTTGTCAAATACGTTCGGGTCGATGTCGTCCGCTTTTTTAATTCGCGGAACGCTTATT
>USLC01000083.1 GCA_900555375.1 uncultured Eubacteriales bacterium | reverse complement strand
CATATCTCGGCGGCTGATGCCGGGAGGTAAAATGGGCGGGCCGTACGGCTCGCCCATTTATCGGATAGGAGAGAATTATGATAACTGAATTATATAACGGCAGACCGAGCGATGAAAGCGGAAGGCTTGCAAAGGAGATAAGGGTTTATGACCTGCTTGACAGCCTGGGAATCGAGTATTGTCGCATAGACCACACCCCGGCAGGAAAAATGGAGGCTTGTGACGAGATAGATAAAAAGCTTGGCGTAGGAATCTGCAAAAACTTGTTTCTTTGTAACCGTCAAAAGACAAGATTCTATTTGCTGATGATGCCGGCGGATAAGCCGTACCGTACAAGAATATTTTCAAAGCTTGCGGGAAGCTCGCGGCTTTCCTTCGGTCCGCCCGAAGAGATGGAAGAATTTTTGGACGTAACTCCGGGATCGGTCAGCATTCTGGGGCTTATGAATGATAAAGAGAATAAAGTAAGCCTTTATATAGACAAAGACGTGCTGAAAGGCGAGTTTATCGGCTGTCACCCCTGCATAAACACATCAAGCTTAAGAATGAAAACGTCTGAAATAATCGAAAAATTTCTGCCCGCTGTCAATCACACATATACAGCGGTTGAAATGCCTTATGATGAAGAATAAAATACAACGGTATGTATGAGTTTATGAAGTAAAAATAATGTTATAATAAAAAAGTGTGTAGCAACCTTTGAAACAGAGTTTGCGTTTTTAGTGTGTGGCTCTTGGTTCAAGGGCTGCACACCTTTTTTATTATACGAAAGGATGGAACAAGAATATGGAAAAGGAAAAATTGAAGAGGACGGTATCGGGTACTGGTATCATAGGTGTTAGCGGTAACAATGCTGACGCCGCAGGTAAGCGCGGAAACAGTCGGAGGCTCATTGGATAATTTTAAAATGGGAACAGCAAAAGAATTTTCAGATGTTGTGTCAACAGATTGGTATTACGATAATGTAGCTGACGCTGCTGCCTTGGGTATCATTCAGGGTAACCCCGACGGAACATATTGCTTCGATTGCAATGGATTAAAACTGTTTGACGAGTTTAAGGCGGAGGTTGCCGAAAAGGGCGCAGATGTTTCAAAGCTTGAAGTATATTTGTGGAGTGTCCCCGATGAATATATAAAAAACAATAAAATACAATGTGATGTGACCCCAAAAGTTAGACTTTTTGGAGTCACATCAATGCGGGCTGCTTTTCTTAAATGATAAGCAGCCCGATTTTTCGAAGTTATTGTTTTTTGTTTGTGTCCATTCCGCAGCACATTTTGGGTTTGGGCTTATTCTGAAGCTGGTCGAGGGCTTCGCCGAAACGCTGAAAATGTACAATCTCGCGCTGGCGCAGGAACTTTATAACATCGTTAACATCGGGGTCATCCGATATTCTTAAGATATTATCGTACACGGTACGCGCCTTTTGCTCTGCCGCGAGGTCCTCAACAAGGTCTGTAATCGGGTCGGCGGTAACCGCAAATGCAAGCGCGTCAAAGGGCATTCCGTCCGAGTTTGCGGCGTATACGCCGCGTCCGTGGTTCATAAAATATGCGCCGAAGGGACTGTTTTCAATCTCTTCGATTGTTGCGTTTCTGGCAAGCTGACGCACAATTGTTCCCACAATTTCAAGATGTGCCAGCTCTTCTGTACCTATATCCGTAAGCAGGGACTTGGTGACTTCATCGGGCATCGAGTATCTTTGAGAAAGATAGCGGAGAGCCGCGCTCATCTCGCCGTTAGGTCCGCCGTACTGCGCAACAATAAATTGAGCAAGTTTTGGGTTTGTTGCCTTAATATTTACCGGATACTGTAATCTTTTTTGATATTGCCACATAAATGATACCTCCTATATGTTATCCCAGGGCCAGGGATTGTCTATCCAGTCCCAACGCTCTGTGTTTGTGGATTCTGCCGCTGTCAGCGGGCCGAATTTCGATTTAAACTCTTCGCGAAGCTTATTTGCCTTGTCCGCCATTTTGTGAAACATAGCAATCGCATCGGTTTCATTGGGGTGGGTGTCAAGATAAAGGTTCCAGTCATATGCGGCAAACGCATATGCGCTTAGTTTTTTTAAAAGCTGTTCTCTTTCACTCATTGTTCTTTGCCCTCCGTAAAAATTTTATCTCCGTTTATTTGTCTGCCGTATACACCGAGGGGTTTATTGAGAATCGGAAATATAGTTCCGTACATTAACCCCTCCTCAGGGTCGTAAAGGTTTCGCATTTCCGCTTGCTGAATCGGAACATATGCATAACCCACCATCGGCATTGCAATGGGGGTGGTTTCGTTTTCAAAAGGCATAAGATAAGACTCCTTTTCCTGTACTGAATTTAATAAATGATGCCGTGTTTTCGGCTTCAATAACATAATACGGATTAAGCTGTATTATGTGAATAAGCTTTCGGATAAAATGCGCCCAAAACGGGTTAATTGCTTGACAATGCCAATAAATTGAAGTATAATTCATACGAGAATGAATATAAAAGGAGCTTTAAGTATGGATATCGGAAAGTATATGGCAGCAGAGGGTGAAAAGCCGCTTGATAACATCGTTACAAACGGAGGTTTTTGCGGAATATTCAGAAAGATTGCGTGCATAGGCGACAGCCTGTCCTCGGGCGAGTTTGAGTCGCGTATGAATGGTGTAACCGGATGGCACGATTATTATGATTATTCGTGGGGTCAGTATCTTGCGCGCGATGCGGGCTGCACGGTCTATAATTTTTCAAAGGGCGGAATGTCCGCAAAGGAGTATTGCGAAGAGTTTGCAAAAGCCAATGACCTGTGGAATATTGAAAAACGCTGCCCTGCTTATATCATTGCTCTTGGGGTTAATGATGTTACCCATATGATAGAGGGAAGATATGAGCTTGGAACAATAGACGATGTGGACAAAGACAATTATAAAAATAACGCGGAAACATTTGCGGGCTGGTACGCGCAGATTATTCAGAGATATAAAGAGAATCAGCCCAAGGCGAAATTCTTTTTGATGACAATGCCGAAAGAGCCGATGAGGGACGAGAAGCGCAAAGAGCTGAACGCAAAGCATAATCAATTAATGTATCAGATGGCAGAGCTGTTTGAAAACTGCTATGTTATCGACCTGTTTAAGTATGCGCCTGAGTATGACGAAGAGTTCAAAAAGAACTTTTATCTTGCGGGGCATTTAAATGCCGCAGGATATCGCCTGACCGCGCTTATGGTCGAGTCTTACATAGATTATATAATCAGACATAACCCCGAGGACTTTAAACAAATCGGATTTGTGGGAACTCCGTTTTATAACGAGGACTTTAAGTGGTAACAAACGGTAGCCGAAATATGACGGCTTGGGCGGAGGTCGGCGCAGAGGTATATGCAGCGGGAGAAAGATATGAAAGTATATGTACCCAATTATTATAAAAAGTTTAAGTGTACCGCGGATAAGTGCAGCCATAACTGCTGCATAGGTTGGGAAATCGATATAGACGCCGACACATATAAAAAGTATATGAATACAGGCGGAGAATTTGGCAAAAGGCTTAGACGCGGCATATCATATAACGGCGAAAGCGCAAGCTTTATATTGGCCCGCAGCGAGCGCTGCCCTTTTCTTAACAGCGATAATCTTTGCGACATTATATTAAATCTTGGCGAGGATTCGCTCTGCGAAATCTGTGCTATGCATCCGAGGTACAGAAATTTTTTCGGCACGCGCGAAGAGCGCGGACTCGGACTGTGCTGCGAGGCTGCCGCAAGGCTTATTTTAACCGAGGATAAAAAAATAAGGCTTGAAGAAGCGGAGTGCGCCTCTGAAGATAATAGCGAAGAAAGCATCGATGAAGAGCAGATGTTTTTAAGTCTGCGTGACGGAATACTTGAAGTTTTGCAGAATCGCATACTAAGCATAGACGACAGAATAGAAAAACTTTTTGAGGACTACGGAATTGACCTGCCCGACAGGACCCTCGGCGAGTGGAGCGAAATATATCTCGGGCTTGAAAGGCTTGATGAAAAGTGGACCGAATATCTTAAAAAGCTTAAAGGAAAAGATTTTGTTGCCTGCGATATGTCAGAGGGGGCGGCCGCAAACGCGCTTGAACAGATTTTGGTATATTTTATACTTCGCCATTTAAGCGACGGTATTTATGACGGCAGACTGTACGAGAGAGCGGCGTTTGCCATACTCAGCCTGCGCATTATATGCGCGGTTTGCGTGTACTCAATATCCGAAGATACCGAAGTTTCGGTTGACGGTTTAATTGAGACGGCGCGGTTATACTCTCTTGAGATAGAATATTCTGACGAAAATATTGAAAAGCTTCTTGAAAGCTTGGCAGAGCAGGTGTTGTAATTGAAAGTTATTATTTGTGTTGACGACGGCGGCGGACTTATGTTCAATAACCGCCGTCAGAGCCGTGACAGAGCTGTTATTGAGGATATATTAAAGCTTACCGACGGTAAAAATTTGTATGTAAATCAATATTCGGCAAAGCTCTTTGACGGGGCGGCGAACATATGCGTCTCGGACAATCCGATGAAAGCGGCGCAAAGCGGAGATTACTGCTTTGTTGAAAATATAAGTGCCGCAGAGTATTCGGACAAAATCGAAGAGGCGATAGTCTATAACTGGAACAGAATGTATCCGTCGGATTTTAA
>USLC01000082.1 GCA_900555375.1 uncultured Eubacteriales bacterium | reverse complement strand
TCCAATCGTGACACAGATACCGGCGGACAGACAACGGAAACAACGGCAGAGGCAACGGCAGAAGACGCGGCGGATATAACCGAGGAAAGAAAGCCTCGGGAGAGCCGCATACGATTAATCCCGCGGGGGATGACCCCGAGGCAAGATAAAAATAAAGGCGGCTTTTGCCGTCTTTATTTTTTTACTTAAAAGTTTTCTTCGCGCCGCGTTTTACGAAGAGCGCTGCGCTTTTTGCCCGCCTCAAACCCTGCAATTTCTTCGTCCGTTTCGGGCAGAAGCGGAGGAACGGGGCAAGGACGGTCGTTTTCGTCAAGGGCAACCATAACAACATAAGCTTCGTTTATAAGGCTTCTGCTTCCGTCATTTGACTCTACATAAGAGCAAACGTGAACCTCCATAGAGGTTCTGCCGGTGTACGTCAGCTTTGCACTGATAACGACTATGTCGCCGGCGTACGCAGGCTTTATAAAATTCAAAGTATCTATTGCGGCGGTCGTTGTGGTTGTTCCGCAGTGTCTGCGTGCCGCTATGGAAGCAACAACATCAATCCACGCGAGAAGCGAGCCGCCGAAAAGTCTTTTCCAGCCGTTTAAATCGCCCGAGTTTACAAGGTGAACCTGCTCTGTACAGGAATACTGCGGCGACTTGGGTTCTAAATTCATATTATATGTCTCCTTTTATAAAGATTTATCGGTCTTTTTGATTCCGTAAGGACAGACCCTCATACAGATTCCGCATACCGCGCCGCGGCCTATATGCTGAAAGGCGCGCTTCATATAGTCGCTGCACGCTTTGGCGTCGATTATATCCTCACGTGCGGAATCGGGCGTCCATTCGTGCCCCTTTATTGCCATAGCGGGACAGGCGTTTGTACAGATTCGGCAGTCACCGCACTTGCTTTCTGCGCGGTTCGGAGATATTTTAAACGGATAATCGGTCAGAATTGTGCCGAGACGTACGCGGGGACCGTTCTCGTTCGATATAAAAAGGCTGCTTTTGCCGATTGTTCCGAGCCCCGAATCCACAGCGGCGCGTTTGTGAGAGTATATGCCCTGCATTCCGTTAACCGACTGTGAGGCGGGGACGGCGGCATAATTATATCCGTTTTGGGCGAGCATAAGACCGACTCTCAGCGAAAGATGGTCAATAAGCGCGTTTATGCTTCTATAATGGTGAAAATATGTATGCGTCGGCGCGTTATCGATGCCGTCAACGACCGAGTTTGAGAGAGGTATGGTATAGGATATGACAAAGCCGAGAGAAAACGGATTCTCCTGAGCTGTGCCGAAGCCGACCTGACCTGCCCCGTGTGAAGTTAAAAAATCATACATTTTGTTTTGCACGTTAATACCTCCCGTTAATCTGATATTAGTTATCCGAACCCGATTTAATAGGTTACATAAGAGCGGTAACCCTGCGCAGATAATCAAGGGTTTTAAAATTTTTTTCAAGCAGCGTTTGTATACATTTTTCGCCAAGCTCGCTTAAATACTTGACTGACGCGTCTGACATATTAAACGAAAATTCTTTTTTCTCTTGCGCAAGAGATATGTAGGCAATCGCCGCAAGTATACTGTCGTTTATGCTGAAAAGCTCCGAATGTTTTGATGCACATTTTAAGCAGTATACGCCGCCGTCCCGCGGACTTAATGCCGAGATTTCGGCTGTCGCGCCGCAGTCGGCACAGGCTTCAAGATTGGGCAGAAGCCCGGCGATTGTAAGGGTTCTGAACTCAAATACAGCTTTTATCTTTTCAAGGTTTTGCCCGTCTCTGCAAAGCATATAAAGCGAGCGCAGAAGCAGACTTGTTTGCCCGGCATCGGGAGAATCCTCCTGCACAACCGTATTTGTAACATCACAGAAGTATGAGGCAAACGCCATACCGTCAAGGGATTCGTGCAGTGATGAAAATGATGTCAGAAGCTCGCATTCGTTAAGCTTATAAAGAGAGGAAGAGCCGCCCTTAAAAAGTGTAAAGCGGCTGTAACTGAAAAGGGCTGTTGCGGTCAGCAGCCCCGATTTACTTCTGCGTGCGTTTCCGGCAAGAACAGAAATCTTTCCCAGTTCGTTGGTAATTACGGTAAGGATTCTTGACGTGTCGCCGTATTTAGTTTCCTTTGTCACAATGCCGTCGGCATTAATGAGAGCCAACTACCTCACCATCCTCGTTGTTTTTATGATTATGAGCCGCAGAGCGGCCACTTGCATTTATGCCTTTGTATTTAAGATACGAGTTTATACTGCCCGTCTTTAAAAATTCCTGCCAGTCGGCTTCTTTGATGTCCGTTTGCTTCATAGTACTAAGCCTCCATATTGATTTTGTCGAATTTAGTATGTGATATCAAGGCTTTAATATACAGCTGAAGAACAGTCAATATTTTACTCAAATCCGATGTCGGATATAAAGTTTTCGCGGTTGCGCCAGTCTTCTTTTACTCTTACCCAAAGCTCAAGATATACTTTTGAACCCAAAAATCTTTCTATATCGTGCCGCGCAAGGCTTCCTATCTGTTTAAGCTTTTCGCCGCCCTTGCCTATAATTATTCCCTTATGACTTTGCTTTTCGCAGTAAATTGCGGCAAGAATTTCATATGTTCCGTTCGGGCGGTGTTCCATTTTTTCGATTTCAACCGCTACACCGTGTGGAACCTCGCGGTTTAAAAGCCGCAGCGCCTTTTCGCGGATATATTCCGCTACAATCTGCCTTTCGGGCTGGTCTGTTATTGTATCATCGGGAAAGAACTTCGGCCCGTCGGGCAAAACATCGCGGAGTTTTAAAAAAAGTTCTTCCAGATTTTCGCCCTCCTGAGCGGAGATTGGTACAATGTCGGTAAAATCATAAAGATTTTTCAGCTTGTCAATCACGGGCAAAAGCTGAAGCCGCTTGATAGTGTCGATTTTGTTCACGGCAAGAATGACCGGAACATTTGATATTTTAAGCCCCGACAGCGCTTCTTTTTCCGCCTCGATTTCATCATCTTTTATATTGCAGTCAACTACATATAAAAGTGCGTCTATATCCTCGGTCGCGGTGTAAATATATCTTTCCATCCGCTTGCCGAGCTTGTTGTGGGGCTTATGTATCCCGGGGGTGTCGATTAAAACCAGCTGATAATCTTCGCCCGTTTTAACGCCGAGAATTTTGGTTCGCGTGGTCTGCGGCTTAGACGAGACAATGGCGACCTTTTCCCCGATTATGTGATTCATAAGTGTTGATTTGCCCGCGTTTGGGCGGCCTGTTATTGCAATAAATCCTGATTTCATATTTTCTACCTCACCAATCCGATTTTGTCAAGTATTTCTCTCTGATAACCAAACATTTCCTCTTCGTCTTCGGGGGTCATATGGTCATAGCCCAAAAGATGTAGCATAGAATGAACCGTCAAAAAACCTATCTCGCGTTCGGGAGAGTGTCCGTATTCGGCGGCTTGTTCGTGGGCGCGCTCAAGCGAGATTACTATATCGCCGAGGCAAATCTCGCCCATTTCGTTAAACTCGACATAGTCTTCGATAATGTCGCCGTTTTCGTCATACTCGAACATAGGAAAGGATAGTACGTCGGTCGCTCTGTCTATGCCGCGGTGCAAGTTGTTGAGAGTGCGAATCCCCTCGTTGTCGGTCAGTACGACGCTGATTTCAACATCGGTGCGGAACTCCATATATTCAAGAGCGGCACGGCAGCATTTTTTTATCAGTTCTTTAATGCTGCGGTTTACTTTATACTTATTTTGCTGATTTAAAAAACTTACTTTCATATTTATAATACTTCCCCGATTAATCTTTATTTTGTTTGCTGCGTTTTGCGGCGCGTTCGCGCTCAAGCGTCTTGCGCTCGTATGCCTTAACTATTTTCTGAACAAGAGGATGCCTAACAACGTCGCGTTCATCAAGATACACAATTTCTATTCCCTCTATATTTTTAAGGATGATTTCGGCATCGCGAAGCCCCGATTTCTTGTCGCGCGGCAGGTCAATCTGGGTTACGTCTCCCGTTACGACTATATGAGAAGAAAATCCCATACGGGTTAAAAACATCTTCATCTGCTCTGCGGTGGTGTTTTGGGCCTCGTCAAGTATTATAAACGCATCGTCAAGCGTTCTGCCGCGCATATAAGCAAGCGGTGCGACTTCAATGATTCCGCGCTCTAAGTTTTTATGAAAGCTTTCATAGCCAAGCATTTCGCCGAGGGCGTCAAACAGAGGTCTTAGATACGGGTCAACCTTCTCTTGCATATCTCCGGGCAAAAAGCCGAGGCTTTCGCCGGCTTCTATAGCGGGGCGCGTTAAAATTATCTTGCTGACCTCTTTGTTTTTAAAAGCGTTTACCGCCGCCGCAACCGCAAGATAGGTCTTGCCCGTTCCTGCGGGACCTATGCCGAAGACTATCGGGTTTTCTTTAATCTTATTCAGATATGACTTCTGGCCGAGGGTTTTTGCTTTTATCGGCACACCTCTTGAATTTATACAAATCACATCTTTGCCAAGCTCTTCAAGCTCTTCCTCGTTGCCGCTGTCTATCTGAGACATAACGTACCTTACCTCTTGCTCGCCTATATTTTCGCCGCGCGAAGCCATAGAGAGAAGAGCGTTTACCGCGCTTACGGCTTTATCAACGCTCTCGGGCTCGCCGCCGATTTTTATATCAGAGCCGCGGTTGATAATCGCAACGTCAAGCTCTTTTTCGATAAGTCTTA
>USLC01000081.1 GCA_900555375.1 uncultured Eubacteriales bacterium | reverse complement strand
AGCAAATGTCCGCGCAAAATCATTAAGCTTTATAAATAGAGCGTCAAGGTCTTGCTTATGATTAAAAGCAAGACCTTTTTTGTTCCGTATTTCTTATTTTTATTGAAAAAACCCTTGCTATTTCCTTTATTTAATAGTATAATAAAAAGATGATAAACTGAATTTGGGAATAGTTGTATTCTTTTAACATAAAATCTGACAAAAAGGACTGAAATATATGAGAGAAACCGACTACAGACTGCCCCTTTTGCCTATGCGCGGAATTGCGGTCTTTCCGGGAATGATTGTACACTTTGACGTTGCGCGTCCGCAGTCTGTCGCTGCGGTAAAAAAAGCAATGGACACAGATAAGCTGCTTTTCCTCTGCAATCAGAATGACATTGCCTCTCAGGACATAGACCCCGATGACCTTGCGGAAATCGGCGTAGTCGCCGAGATTCATCAAATGTTGAATCTCCCCGACGGAAGCGTGAGGGTTCTTGTTGAGGGAATTGAGCGCGCAAAGATGCTTGCACACGAATCCGAAGGTCATTATACGGCAGCGGAAATAATATCGGTAAAAAATATTAACGAAATCCCCGATACAAGGCTTCAGGTCTTAATGCGCCGCACATTCCATTTGGTAGAAGAATTTAATGATGTATACGACCGTATTCCGCCCGAAATAATCACCTCGCTTCTTGCAGTCGAAGACGCGGGCGAGCTTGCCGACATAGTGGCGGCACACTTCCCATTAAAACCGCAGAACAAGCAGATTATTTTAAACGAACTTGATGTTGCCGTCCGTCTTGAAAAGTTAAACGAAATTCTGTCGGATGAGCTTGAAATTTTAACGCTTGAACAAACTATTATGAGCAAGGTTCAGACAAACCTTGACAAGAATCAGCGCGACTATATGCTTCACGAAAAGCTTAAGGTTATCCACGAAGAACTTGGCGACACGGACGATGTTGATTCCGATATCAAGCGTATAACTCAAAAACTTGAGGGTGTGAATCTCCCCGCAGAGGTCTCTGCCAAGCTGAATGAAGAGTTTGAGCGTATGCGCAGAACAAGCCCCATCTCGCAGGAATACGGAATAATATTAAATTATGTTGAAACTGTGGCTTCTCTGCCCTGGAATAAATTCACCGATGACTGCACCGATATAGAAAACGCCGCGGCTGTTCTTGAAAAAGACCACTACGGCTTGAAAAAGGTTAAAGAACGTATTCTTGAATACGTTGCCGTAAAGCCCCTCGGCGGCAAGCCAAAAAGCAATATTATATGCCTTGTCGGTCCTCCGGGAACGGGCAAAACATCGATTGCGCGCTCTCTTTCGGCGGCTCTCGGCAGAAAGTACGTCAGAATAAGCCTTGGCGGCATACGCAATGAATCCGAAATCCGCGGACACAGAAAAACTTATCTCGGCGCTATGCCGGGCAGAATTATCGATGCCCTTATACGCTGCGGCTCTGCCAATCCGCTGATTTTATTTGACGAAATCGACAAAATGACAAGCGACGCCCTCGGCGACCCCGCGTCCGCCTTGCTTGAAGTTCTTGACCCCGAACAAAACAAAAACTTTCGCGATCATTTTCTTGAACTTCCCTTTGACCTGTCGCAGACGATTTTTGTTACGACAGCCAACAGCCTTGATACCATTCCCACTCCGCTGCTTGACAGAATGGACGTTATCGAGGCAGAGGGCTATACAACCGAAGAAAAAATACAAATCGCAAAGAAGTATCTTGTACCCAAGCAGCGCAGGCTTCACGGTCTTAAAGGAACTCAGCTTCGTTTCTCGCCGTCTGCCTACGAGCCTCTTATCTCGGGCTACACGCGTGAATCGGGCGTGCGCAGTCTTGAACGCAAGATTGCCGCAATATGCAGAAAGTCTGCGGTTAAAATCGCCAAGGGCGAAGAATCAGCCGTATCGGTCAAAGCGTCAAATCTTAAAGAATTACTCGGCAGACCAATATATCTTTCAGAAAAGAATGATTCTTCCGATAAAATCGGAACGGTAACAGGTCTTGCCTGGACAAGCGTCGGCGGCGACACTCTCTCGATAGAAGTAAATACTATGCCCGGAAGCGGCAAGCTTGAGCTTACAGGAAATCTGGGCGATGTAATGAAAGAATCCGCCAAGGCGGCATTAAGCTATGTCCGTTCAAACTCGCAAAAGCTTGGCATAAATACGGACTTTTACAAAAACACTGATATTCACATACATATTCCCGAAGGAGCCGTACCCAAAGACGGCCCGTCCGCGGGGATAACTATGACCTGTGCCATTATCTCAGCTCTGTCGGGCAGAAAAGTAAAACACGAGGTCGCTATGACGGGCGAGGTTACTCTGCGCGGAAGAGTTCTGCCGATTGGCGGACTTAAAGAAAAAACGCTTGCGGCATACCGCTACGGAATAAAAAAGATAATTATTCCGTATGAGAATAAACCCGATTATGACGAGCTTCCCGATTTGGTAAAGGATAATATAACATTTGTTTTCGCAAAAGATATGGATACCGTTGCAGATACCGCCCTCTATCCCGCAATAAACGGAAAGAAGCCGCATAAGCACTCTCGGACACAGTACATCGAGCACGGCGATTCATCGATAAAGAACATTCGCGGCACAGCCCTCAGCTGACGCCCGGCAAAGACGACAAGTTAAAATATTCCGAAATTACGCCGATTTAGGCGGGTTCGGATAACTGATATCAGGTTAACGGAGGCAAAGTATTTATGGAATATATCGAAGCAAAATTTTTAACAACCGCAGTAAAGCCCGAGCAGTATCCCGATACATTTATGCCCGAGATTGCGTTTGTGGGACGCTCTAACGTGGGTAAGTCATCGCTTATAAACTGTCTGACAAACAGAGCAAAGCTTGCCAGAACGAGCAGCTCGCCCGGAAAGACGGCAACAATCAATTTTTACGAAATAAAAAATTCGTTCCGCCTCGTTGACCTTCCCGGCTATGGCTACGCAAAGGTTTCAAAGACCGAGCAAGAGCGCTGGGTAAAGATGATTGACACATATTTAAGCGACAGATACAATCTTGTTCAGGTGATTCAGCTTGTTGACGCAAGACACAAGCCGTCAAAAGATGACATAACTATGATAAACTGGATAAAAAGCTTTGGATATAAGCCCGTGGTTGTTGCAACAAAGACGGACAAACTTAAAAAATCTCAGTTTGAGTCTAATCTTACAGAAATATACAACTGCCTTGAGCTTGACGAAGACAGCATACTCTTCCCCTTCTCCGCGCAGACGAGACAGGGAAAGGACGAGGTTTACGAATATATAGAATCCCTATGCGGAAATTTCACGAAATAATTTAAAGGAGTTTTACACTATGATAAACAAACCGAGAGGAACCGAAGACATATTGCCCGATGACAGCCCGCTTTGGCGCAAAATCGAGCAGACAGCGCATGAGGTTTGCGCCAACTTTGGCTTTAAAGAAATACGAACCCCTGTATTTGAAGATACAAACCTCTTTCAGCGCGGTGTAGGCGACACAACCGATGTGGTTCAAAAAGAAATGTATACATTTGAGGACAAGGGCGGCAGAAGCATCACTCTTCGCCCCGAGGGTACTGCCTCGGTTGCCAGAAGCTTTATCGAAAATTCGCTGTACGCAAACCCTCAGCCGACAAAGCTGTATTATATCATTTCCTGCTATCGCTATGAAAAGCCGCAGTCGGGTCGTCTCCGCGAATTTCA
This sequence comes from uncultured Eubacteriales bacterium, assembly GCA_900555375.1. Classification (GTDB taxonomy): domain Bacteria; phylum Bacillota; class Clostridia; order Monoglobales; family Monoglobaceae; genus UMGS1820. The sequence continues at coordinate 987 of USLC01000081.1, read as the reverse complement.
TCAGTTCGGGACAGAGTGTCTTGGAAGCCCCTCTCCCTCTGCCGATGCCGAAATCATCGCTCTGGCGCTTACATTTTTTAATCGCCTCGGCATTAAAGATTTAAAGCTTAATCTTAACAGTATCGGCTGCCCGAACTGCAAAAAAGCATATAACGAAAGGCTTAAAGAATACTTTAAACAATACGAGGACGAGCTTTGCGATACCTGCAAAACACGTCTTGAAAAAAATCCTATGCGCATAATTGACTGTAAATCCGAAATCTGTTCGCGTATTGCGAAGGATGCGCCTAAGATGATAGACTTTCTCTGCGATGAATGCAGAGAGCATTTTGACAAAACCCGCGCTTATCTTGACGCAACGGGAATCAAATACACTATCGACCCCGATATTGTACGCGGTCTTGACTATTATACTAGAACGGTCTTTGAGATTACCTCAGACGCTCTCGGTGCGCAGTCAACCGTATGCGGCGGCGGCCGCTACAACGGATTGATAGAGGAAATCGGCGGCAAGCCGACCGAAGGCATAGGCTTTGCCCTCGGTATAGAGCGGCTTGTTATGATTATGAAGGCTCAGGGAATCGATTTGGGTACCGCCTCTGCAACGGATATATTTGTAGGCTCCATCGGCGATTCGGCTGATATCTGTGCGCAAAAGCTTGTTTATGAGCTTCGCGTCGCAGGCGTCAACGCAGAGCGCGACATTCTGGGCAGAAGCGTAAAAGCGCAGATGAAGTATGCAAACAAAACAGGCGCACGCTTCAGTATGATTCTCGGCGAAGACGAAGTAAACTCGGCAAAAGCCGATTTAAAGAATATGGAAACAGGCGAAAAGAAAGACATTGACCTTGAAAAGTCAATAAAAGAACAGTTGTTTTGAGAGGTAAAATAAATGGACAGAATGGGAAATATGCGCAGAACACATTATTCTGTTGCAGTTAAGCCGGAAATGGCAGGACAAGAGGTTGTTGTTGCCGGCTTTATCGC
>USLC01000080.1 GCA_900555375.1 uncultured Eubacteriales bacterium | reverse complement strand
GTCTGTATATTTATCAAAAAAGCAAGACAGATTAATTTTGCTGTAAACATAAATATTTTTTTAAAAACCTGTTTACTATTGCGCAGCGTTGTGTTATAATAATTTAAGTAAAATATGGTTAATCTGATATTGGTTATCGGAACCCGATTTTAAGGAGTGGTCTTTTTGATATTTAAAGAGCTGAAGAAATATTTTGGGCTGTTTATCCTCGGCGCGGCGCTGATTATCGTATATAAAACCTTTGATAACTTCGGAGTGATTCTTGATTTTTTTGCAAAAATTCTTAACCTTCTCACTCCGTTTTTCGTAGGTGCGGCAATCGCATTTTTACTTAGAGTTCCCTGCCGCAGACTTGAAAGAATGCTGCGCGGGTGCAAGGTTGGGTTTATACGCAAGTCAAGGCGCGGAATTTCTATTTTTCTGACATATTTTATCGTTATTGCTTCCATATCGCTTATCATTACGGCTATTATACCTCAGCTTGGCGAAAGTGTTACTCAGCTTGCCGAACAGCTGCCCGGAATGATGACCTCTCTCAGCGAATGGATAAGCTCTCTTGATATTTACGGACTTGACTTAAGCAGAGTACAGGAATTTCTCGGCAAAAACATTTTATCGGCAGAAAAGCTTGCCTCTGTTCTTGACCTTGAAAATATCGATAAATATGCCCAAAGTGTAAAAAGTGCGGGCTCGGTTATCGTAAATATTTTTCTTGGTATAATTATATCTATATATATGCTGCTTGAGCGCAGAAATATCCGTCACGCGACGTCCGTTTTTGCGCACGCATATATTCCGCAGAAGCACCGCAGAAGCATTGCGCATTATTCCAATATGATATCAAGCTTCACAAACAGGTACATCGGCTGTCAGCTGCTTGACGCGTGCATTGTCTTCTTTTTATGCCTTATAGTATTAAGCGTTATGCGCGCACCTTATGCCGGTGTAATTGCCCTTATGGTCGGAAGCTTTAATCTTATTCCGTACTTTGGAGCAATCATTGCGGTTTTTATTTCCGCCCTTATCACGCTGGTAACGGGCGGGTTTATGAATGCGCTGATTCTTGTAATCGTTCTGATAGTTCTGCAGCAGCTTGACGCCAACATTATTCAGCCGCGTCTCGTTGCAAATTCGCTTTCCATAAAACCTCTTTATGTTATTTTGGGCGTTATTCTCGGCGGCGGTCTCTTCGGAATTATCGGAATGTTCCTCGGCGTGCCTATGGTTGCTCTTTGCAAAAACATACTTGACGATATGATTTCAAAAAAGACGGGAAGCATTAAAAAAGCTGCCAAAGCCCAAGAATAACCGCAGGTTGTTTCGGGAATTATACTGATTATTACAGAGTTATTATGAGTTATTTAAGGAGATGTTTATATTGGACACCAAAAAACTTCGCGACGGCGTTGATTTGCATATTATCAGCGCGCCAAAATTTAAAACAAATCTGCTTAGCGTATACTTTAACATACCGCTTAAGCGCGAAACGGTAACCTATGCCGCTCTTCTTCCTTCGGTTTTAAAGCGCGGCTCTGTTGACTATCCCACTATGAAGGATATGTCACGCCGACTTGATGACCTTTACAGCGCCTCTGTAAGCGCAGGCGTAAGAATGAAGGGCGACGGCGAGGTTCTATACTTCACCGCGGAATACATTTCAGACAGATTTATAGGCGAAAATCTTACCTCAAAAATCGCCGAATTTCTTCACAGCTTTATCTTTTCACCGCTGACAGAGGACGGCGGATTCAACAAAGAATATACCAAAAGCGAAAAAATTAATCTAAGAAACGCGATTTCCGGTCTTGTAAATGACAAAAAGGCGTATGCCGAGTTCAAGTGCCGCGAAGCGATGTTCGGCAAAGACGGCTACGGAATGTTTGAGGCAGGCTATGCCGAAGACCTTGACGAAATCACTCCGCAAAGTCTTTATAAATTTTACTGTGATGTATTAAAAAATGCAAAAATCGATATATTTATAAGCGGAACGCTTGATGAGGCAAGCATTTCCGAAACCGAGAGGATTCTCGGCAGCGCATTTGAGCCGCGCGAGGCAAACTATATCGGCACACTGATTGCCTCCTCTGACGATGTCAGCCTTAAAAATGTGACCGAGGACGCAGATGTTGTTCAAAGCAAGCTTTGTATGGGTATGCGCTGCGGCACAGAGCCCGTCGGCGACGAATTTTATGCAATCACTCTGGCAAGCTGCATCTTTGGCGGAAGCCCGTTTTCAAAGCTGTTTGCCAATGTCCGTGAGAAGCTGAGCCTTGCCTATTATGCCGTTGCAAGATATTCGAGATTTAAAAGTGTTATGATGATAAGCTCGGGCATACAGACCGAAAACTTTAAAGCGGCATATGACGAAATTATGCTTCAGTTTAAAAAAATGCAGGATGGCGAAATAGACGATTTTGAAATCGAATCCGCTAAAAAATATCTTGCGAATGCGTACAACTCGCTTTCAGACAGTCTGTACGGAATGGAAGATTATTATCTCAGTCAATGTATTATGGGCAGCACACAAAGCATCGAAGAGCTTTTAGACGGTGTACTTTCAGTTGACAAAAAGCGCGTCTGCGAAGTGATGAAGAAGGTTAAACCCGATACCGTATATTTCTTAAAAGGCAAATCAGCCGGGGAGGCAGAATAATGGATATTAAAAATATTTCAAACACAGCACTTGATGAAGAAATGCAATACGCCGTCCATAAAAGCGGACTGCGCGTTTATGTCTTTCCCAAAAAGGGATTTTCAAAATACTATGCAATTTACGGAACGGATTACGGCTCGCTTAACCAAACATTTACTGTTCCGGGCGAAGATAAAGATATTACCGTTCCCGACGGCATCGCTCATTATCTTGAGCACAAAATGTTTGAGGAGGAAGACGGCAGCGATGCATTTGAAAAGTTTGCCCTGACAGGCGCGTCAAGCAACGCATATACCTCGTTTGACCTCACAGCCTATCTTTTTTCGTGCACCGATAAATTTTATGAAAACCTTGACATTCTGCTTGAATTTGTAAACCACCCGCACTTTACGGAAGAAAATGTTGCAAAAGAGCAGGGTATAATCGGTCAGGAAATCAAAATGTACGATGATGACCCGGAATGGCGTGTTTTCTTTAACTCGCTTAAAGCAATGTTTCATAACAATCCCGTTAAAATTGACATTGCCGGCACGGTTGAAAGCATATCGCATATCACGCCCGAAATTCTTTACAAATGCTATAATACCTTTTATAATCCCGCAAATATGCTTCTTGTTCTTGTCGGAGATATTGATATAAACGAAGCAATGAAGTATGTAGACAAGCACATCTCACCCGAAAGAAATCTCGGCAAGGTTAAATGCCCCGAGGTGGCTGAGCCGAAAGAGAGGGTTCAAGAATATATCGAGCAAAAGCTGTCAGTCTCTCAGCCTATGTTCCGCGCCGCTTTTAAGGATAATATGCCTTATATGACAGGCGATGAGCTGCTTAAAAAGGAGATAGCGACCGAGATTATTCTCGAGGCGGTATTTGGCAGAAGCAGCGACTTTTATCTTGACCTATACGAAAAAGGTCTTATCGATTCCACCTTCGGAACAGAAACGGATATCGAACACGAATACGGGTTTACACTTATCGGCGGCGAATCGAAAGCGCCCGAAGAGGTTTATAAAGAAATTAAAAAAGTTCTTGACAAATGCGCAAATGACGGCATAGACAAGGCTGCGGCAGAGCGTGCAAAAAAAGTTTTAATTTCCCGCGATATAAGCCTTTTTAACAATGTTGAAGCAATGGGAAACGCGTTTATAAGACAGCTTAAAAACAACCAGAATCCGCTGAATTACAAAAATGCTGTTCAAAGCGTAACATACGAAGATATTATGAATCGTCTGGCCGAACATTTTGACACTTCAAATTCTGTTCTTTCGGTTGTCAGACCCATTTAAACGGAGCGATTATTATGACTAACGTTATTACTTTTCCAAGGCTCGGCTTATCCTTTACTTTAAACCGGGCGGCCATAGCAATTGGCAATTTTTCGGTATATTGGTACGGACTTATTATTACCTTCGGAATGCTTCTCGCGATTCTTTACGGTCTGCGCGAATCAAAGTTTTGCGGCATAAGCTCTGACGACTTTTTCAATATGCTGATAATCGCAATTCCCGTTTCTATAATCTGCGCAAGGGCATACTATGTAATATTCAGCTGGGATATGTACAAAGATAACATAGCCGATGTATTTGACATTCGCGGCGGAGGTCTTGCTATATACGGCGGCGTAATCGGTGCGGCGGCAACCGTCATTATCTACTGCCGCGCAAAAAAAATAAGCCTCGGTTTGGTCCTGGATATGCTTGCCGTCGGACTTCTTATAGGACAGTCGATAGGCAGATGGGGAAACTTCGTAAACGGCGAGGCTTTCGGCGCGGCAACCTCTCTTCCGTGGGGAATGACTGTTTACACAGACGGCAGACTTATCGCCGAAAGTGTTCATCCGACCTTTTTTTACGAATCCTTGTGGAACTTTATCGGTATATGGGTTCTTCTGTTATACAAACGCCGCAAAAAGGCAAACGGAGAGCTTTTCTGTGCATATCTTATCTGGTACGGCGCGGGCAGAACCTTTATTGAAGGGCTGCGAGCCGACTCGTTATACTTAGGCGCATTTCGCGTGTCACAGCTTTTGGCTGCGTTGACCGCAATTTTGGGAATCGTAATTATAATTTATTTAAGAAAA
>USLC01000079.1 GCA_900555375.1 uncultured Eubacteriales bacterium | reverse complement strand
GAAAATCTGGATACTTAGCAAAAACAACGGTATACTTATACTTACGCTGTTTATACTTGTCACGGCGGCGCTTTTGGTGGGCAAAAACACAGCTGTTTCCGTTAACGGTTCCCCTCGCGAGCTTCCCATATACTGCGTCGATAAAGGTGACGAGAAAATCATATCCATAAGCTTTGACGCAGCTTGGGGCAACGAAGACACGTCACAGCTTATTGATATTCTTGCAAAATATGACGTAAAAGCAACCTTTTTTGTTGTGGGCGATTGGGTTGACAAATACCCCGAATCCGTAAAGCAACTGTCAGACGCCGGTCACGAGGTAATGAATCATTCAAACAAACACCCGCATATGCCCGAACTCTCGCAGGAAAAAATGAGAGCCGAAATCACCGAATGCAATAATAAAATTGAGGCGATAACAGGCGTTAAGCCCATACTTTTCAGGGCGCCGTACGGTGACTATAACAACGAGACAATAAAAACCATCCGCGAATGCGGATGTTATCCCATTCAATGGGACGTTGACAGTATCGACTGGAAGGACATTGAGGCAGACCAAATAACAAAAAGGGTTACAAGCAAGGTAAAGCCCGGAAGCATAGTTCTGTTTCATAATGCCGCCAAGCATACGCCCGAGGCTCTGCCGCAGATTCTTGAAAAGCTGAAGTCAGACGGCTACAGTATTGTCCCGATTTCTCAGCTTATTTATGCCGATAACTACACTATAGACAGCACGGGACGACAGCATTTAAACAGTAATTGATTCTATAAAATAAAGGCTGCCCGATGCCTCCGCCCGACCGATTATCGGTCGGGCAAACGCTCTCTGTGACAGCCTTAACTTTATGCAAGCCTTTCCGTTCCGATTTTGCGGAACTTTCCGTAGCGGTTTTCGCATCTTTCATAATCGGATACCGCCGTAAGCTCTTTTAAATAATTAACAAGTACATCTTTAAGCTTATCGCTTACCTGCTCGTAAGACAAACCGCTCTCTTTTATAATCTTGTCGGCGATATTGAAGTTATACAAATCCTGCGCGGTAAGCTTTAAAGCCGCGCTCGCCTCGGGCGCCATTTTTGCGTCCTTCCATAAAATGCTGGCACAGCCCTCGGGCGAGATAACAGAGTACACCGCGTTTTCAAGCATAACGATTTTATCGGCAACAGATAAAGCAAGCGCTCCGCCGCTTCCGCCTTCCCCCGCCACAACGGCAATTATCGGGGTTTTAAGCGTCATCATTTCCATAAGATTATCGGCTATCGCCTGCCCCTGTCCGCGCTCCTCTGCGTCAATTCCGCAATACGCGCCCGAGCTTCCTATAAAACAGATGACCGGTCGCTTAAACTTTTCCGCCTCTTTCATCAGTCGCAGGGCTTTGCGATATCCCTCAGGTGCGGGACAGCCAAAATGTCTTTGCATTCTCTCGGTTATATTATCTCCGCGCTCCATTGCTATAACGGTAACGGGAATACCGCTTAAAAATCCGATTCCGCCGACTATTGCCTTATCGTCTTTAAACTTTCTGTCCCCGTGAAGCTCTATAAATCCGTCTATCATATGTTCTATATAATATCCGCCCATCGGCCTCTTTCCGTCACGTGCCGCCTGAACCCTTGCATATGCATTGTTATCCGCCATTTTTGCGCCTCCTCTTTTAAAGCATACTTCTTATCACTTTTCCGCTTATGGTTTTGGGAAGTTCGTCAACAAACTCAACCTCACGCGGATATTTATAAGGTGCGGTTGTAGTTTTAACATAATTCTGAATATCCTTTTTTAATTCTTCGGATGTCTCCGTGCCCTTTGCAAGCACGATTGTCGCCTTAATCCTCTGTCCGCGTATTTCATCGGGAACGCCCGATACTGCGCATTCTAAGATATAAGGAAGCTCCATAATAACATTTTCTACCTCGCTCGGTCCGATTTTATAGCCCGAGGATTTAATTATGTCATCACATCTGCCCACATAGTGATAATATCCGTCTTCATCAGCTTTTGCAAGGTCGCAGGTGTGATACATACCTCCGTTCCACGCCTCTTTGGTAAGGGCTTCGCTTTTAAAGTATTCGCAAAACAGTCCGCACATCTCACCCGGCTTTGAGTATATGACTATCTCACCTATCTCATTTGGCTTGCACGGCTCTCCGTTATTGTTTACTATTCCTATATTATATGACGGTATGGGCTTGCCCATAGAGCCCGCCTTTGGCTTCATTCCTCTAAGCGTTGCTATAATCAGCGTTGTTTCGGTCTGACCGAAGCCCTCCATTATACTCATTCCCGTTTGTTCTTTAAACTTGCTGAAGACCTCGGGATTAAGCACCTCGCCCGCTGTTGTTGCGCATTTTATCGAACTTAAATCATAGTTTTCAAGATTCTCTTTTATCATCATTCTGTAGACCGTGGGCGGTGCGCAAAATGTGGTAATCCGATACTTTTTAAACATAGGCAAAATCTCTGCCGCATTAAATCTGTCAAAATCATATACAAACACGCACGCTCCGCAAAGCCATTGTCCGTAAAGCTTGCCCCACAGAGCTTTGCCCCAGCCTGTATCGGCAACAGTAAAATGTGTGCCTCCCGGCTGAATATTGTGCCAGTATTTAGCCGTCACAAAATGACCGAGGGGGTATCTGAAGTCGTGCTCTACTATCTTGGGATATCCCGTCGTACCCGAGGTAAAAAACATTATCATCGGGTCGGTTCCGCAAGGCGAATCATCTGTTCTTTTAAACACACTGTCAAAGCCTTGATACTCTTCATCAAAGCTGTGCCAGCCATCCTTGCTTCCGTTTGAAATTATTTTAATATCAAGACTGCGCGATACCTTCTCTGCCTTATCTACCTTGTTTGGAACGTCATCGTCGCACGTGCAGACAATAGCCGAAATCTCGCCAAATCTGTACTTAAAGTCGTCAACCTGAAGCTGGCTTGTTGCGGGAACGGCTACCGCTCCTATCTTGTGCAAAGCAAGAATAGCTGTCCAGAAGCAAATGTGTCTTTTAAGCACAAGCATAACGCGGTCGCCTTTTTTTATTCCCAAATACGAAAAATAATTTGCCGCCTTGTTAGACATCTCCATAATCTCTTTAAAAGTAAGAATTTTTTCATTTTGATTTACATCAAGGTGAAGCATAGCGCGCATATCTCCGCATTCTTTGCCCAAAATATCCATCACATCAAAGGCAAAGTTGAATTTATCCGCGTTTTTAAACTTTATACCTTCAAGACAGCCCTGCCCGTCTTCTTCTTTATCTATAAATTTGTCATAAATTTTATTCAATGTATCTTCCATACGTACGCTGTCGGACATTTTAAATGAATCTTTTATATTAGTCATAGTATCTTCAACCCTTATTATGAATTTTCAGAATATTTGAGATAGTGCCTTTAAGCTTGTCTCTATCTTCGATTATGTCAATAAACCCGTGGTCAAGCAAAAACTCGGATCTTTGAAACCCCTCGGGCAGCTTTGATCCGGTGGTCTGTTCTATTACCCTCGCCCCCGCAAAGCCAACCAAAGCGTTTGGCTCGGCTATTATCACATCGCCCTGCATTGCAAAGCTGGCGGTCACTCCGCCCGTTGTGGGGTCTGTTAAAACGGTTATGTATAAAAGACCCGCGTCGCTGTGACGCTTAACCGCTCCGCTGATTTTTGCCATCTGCATAAGCGAAAATATTCCCTCTTGCATTCTCGCTCCGCCCGATGTGGTAAATCCGATTATAGGAAGCTTCTTTTCAAGCGCAAGCTCAAATGAACGCGTTATCTTTTCTCCGACAACCGTTCCCATACTTCCCATCATAAATTCTGAATTCATTGCAAATATAACAACTTCTGTCCCGTCAACCGTGCCTGTTCCGCAAACAACGGCGTCGCTGTCGTGACTTTTCTTCCGTGCCGCGGCAAGTTTTTTGTCGTAATCGGGAAAGTCAATAATATTTTGGCTCTTCATATCCGCGTCAAGCTCTGTAAACTTATCGCAAACCAAGCCTATTCTGTCGTGCGCGTTCATACGGAAGTACGCTCCGCATTGCTCGCAAATCATATGATTCTTTTTAAGCTCTTTATAGGATGCCTCGCTTCCGCATTTTTTGCAGGTCATCTTCTCTGGCATAAGCTTCTTTAGTATATCCAGCATTTTGTCACCTCGTTTTGTCAGTCACGGCGAATGAAAATTCAGCCGAAACACACAGCTTTCCGTTAACAAACCCTTCGCCCTTTGCAAAATAAAACGGCTTTTTTTCTTTTGTTATCTCACACTTTGTTTCAAAAACGTCGCCCGGCTTCACGGGATTTCTGAACTTAACCTTGTTAAGCCCCGTAAATACGGGCAGGCAGTCTTTGCTGATTTTATCGTTTAAAAGCACGCAGGTGGATTGAGCCAATATCTCGCAAAGAATCACTCCGGGGACAATGGGCGCCCCGGGGAAGTGCCCGTCCAGAAACCACTCGTCTCCGTTTATCTTCTTTTTTCCGCACGCCGCGCCGTCAATCACCTCTGCCTCGTCAATTAAAAGCATTGAATTTCTGTGCGGCAATATATTTTTAATTTCTTCACGGTTCATAAGACTAATCCCCCTTTAGATTTTTGCAAAGGCAACACAGGCATTGTGTCCGCCAAAGCCAAGAGAATTGCTCATTGCATAGCGGATCTCTTTTTCCACCGGAGCACCGATCGCATAATTCAGGTCACACTCTTCATCCGGCTCTGTGGTTCCAACCGTCTGATGGATAAAGCCCTCTTCCAGAGATTTTACACATGTTAC
>USLC01000078.1 GCA_900555375.1 uncultured Eubacteriales bacterium | reverse complement strand
TATTAATTTTTAACAAAAAATCTTGCATTTCGCAAAAAAAAGAGTTATAATATAAAAGTATAAAAATATGTATAAAATATTATGCAGGTTTTAAGATATTTTGGAGGTGCAGTTATGCAAAACAGATTGTTTCAAAATACACTTACCCAGCTTAAAAAGGATATTAAGCGTGTGATAGGTGTAATTGATGATTCGGAAACAGTAATCGCCTGCAGCGACGAGCTTCGCATTGGAAATACTGTGGACAATATTTTTACGGTTTTTGATTCTTCGGGTGAAACCAGATGCATCGGCGGATTCAGCTATAAGAAAATCGAAACCTTCAATAAGATGGAATATCTTGTGTTCTGTGAGGGCGATGATGAGATCGCCGCAAACACTTGTGCTTTGATGGGGGTTCACTTCCTTACACTTAAGCAGTATTATGATGAGAAGTATGACAGAAATAGCTTTGTTAAAAACATTATAATGGACAACATTCTGCTCGGCGATGTGTTGTTCAGAACAAGAGAACTGCATCTCACGGTTGAAGCAAAGCGCGTGGTTTATCTTATAAGAATATTGAATTCATCGGAGAATACGGCTATGGATATTTTGCAGAGCCTCTTCCCCGATAAAAAACGTGATTTTGTTATCAGAATTGATGATCACGATTTGGTTGTAATAAAAGAATTTGATGATGAGACCGCGAAAGAAAAGTCGCTTCAGATTGCTCAGAATATTTTTGACACGCTGAGCGCGGAGGAAATGATAACCGTTTCTGTCGGCGTTTCAACTGTTGTAGAGTCTATTCAGGACCTCGGACAGGCTTACAGAGAATCAAGAATTGCTCTTGAAGTGGGCAAGGTGTTTGACACCGAAAAGAGCGTAATAAGCTATGACAACCTTGGTATAGGCAGACTGATATATCAGCTTCCCACAACTTTGTGCGAGCTTTTCTTAAATGAAGTGTTTAAGAAAGAATCAATCAATGTCCTGGACAGCGAGACGATTTATACGATACAGAAGTTCTTTGAAAACAATCTTAATGTTTCCGAGACTTCAAGAAAGCTTTTTGTTCACAGAAACACGCTGGTTTACAGACTGGATAAGATTAAAAAGCTTACAGGACTTGATTTAAGAGAGTTTGATGACGCAATTATATTTAAGGTTGCTATGATGGTTAACAAGTATCTTACTTCCGAACCTACAAGAATTTAAATTATAAAACTAAATATACGGCGGAGCTTAAGGGGGTGCAAACGCTGCCCCGAAAGCTCCGTTTTGCGGTTAAAACCTGATATTAGTTATATGAATCCGCTTTGGACGGCATAAATTCGGAATATTTTGATTTGCAGTCTTTGACGGGCGGTTAAGGAGAGTGTGTATGATATCGTTTGAGAATGTAACAAAAATATATAAATCTGGCACAAAAGAGGCGCTTAAAGACGTAAGCTTTGATATAAACAGCGGCGAGTTTGTTTTTCTTGTCGGCTCTACCGGCGCGGGAAAGACCACGGTTGCGCGACTTATACTTAAAAGCGAGACTGCAAGCCGCGGCAGAGTTATTGTTGACGGAAGCGACGTGGCAAAGCTTAAAGGCAAGGGGCTTGCCCTGATGCGCAGAAAAATCGGAACGGTTTTTCAGGATTACAAGCTTTTGCCCTATAAAACCGTGTTTGAAAACGTTGCGTTTGCACTTGAAGTAACCGAAACACCGCGTCGGAATATAAATCATATGGTTCCGCAGATATTATCGCTTGTTGGGCTTGAAGATAAGGCAGATGTTTTGCCCTGCAAGCTCTCGGGCGGAGAGCAGCAGAGAACAGCCCTTGCGCGGGCAATGGCAAATAATCCGCCGATACTGCTTGCGGATGAGCCGACGGGAAACCTTGACCCCGATACCTCGGAGGAGATTATGAGGCTGCTTGAAAGGTTCAATAAGCTTGGAACAACGGTGGTTGTGGCAACTCACGCAAAGGATATAGTTGATAAAATGCGCAGAAGAGTAATAGAGCTTGACGGCGGAGTCGTTGTAAGAGACGAAGAAAATGCGCTATATTCAAAAAAGAGAGGCGGCGCACAGAGTGGACAGTAAAATTTTATATTTTATAAAACAGGGCTTTAAAAATATAAAGGCTCATAAGGCGATGAGCGTGGCATCGGTTTGCATTGTTGCCGCCGCACTTTCTTTGCTTGGGCTATTTGCCGCGGCGGGGATAAATGTGAGTGGGTTTATGAGCCGAATAGAAGACAGCTGTAAAGTCAGCGTCTATATGCAAAGCGGAACTGAAGTCAGGATAAGCGAAACAGAGGACGAATTAAAGAAAATCCCCGGGGTAAAGGCGGTAAGTTTTTGCTCGCGTGAGGAGAGAATGGAAAAGGTGAGCCGAGAGGTTTACGGCGATGACGGATATGTGTTCAAAGACAGAGAGAATCCGCTGAGAGATTCGTTTATCATCACTCTCGACAATTTATCGGAAGGAGATGCTGTCGCCAAAGCGGCGGGAGCGGTTGAAGGCGTTGAAGAGGTTGTTCAAAGCAAGGACATAATCGGCGGAGTTACCACAGCTTTGAGAGCGGTAAAGAGTATAGGCGTATGGATAATGACGGTTCTTGTAATTCTTGCTTTGCTTATTGTATATAATACAATAAGGCTTGGAATGTCGGCCTTTTCCGACGAGATAAGTATAATGAGAATCGTGGGCGCGGCGGATTCGTTTATTACGGCTCCTTTTGTTGTTCAGGGGCTTCTGCTCGGTGCGGTCGGAGCGGCATTGGCAGACATTTTGGTTTTAACTTGCTATGCCGTGCTTGGTACAAATATTTCGGCATTGGTAAGCAGCCCGCTTACCGAGCTTGTAAGTATGTCAAAAATTGCATTATATCTGACAGCGATGCTTATCGGAACGGGCGGAGCAATAGGCGTTATCGGAAGTGCCGCGGCGGTTGTGACCTATAAATAAATTAAAGAAAAAGGTGTAGAGATGAGTAAAAAAACAGTTAAAATTATTGCGTTGATAATAGCGGCTTTACTTATATTGGGCATTGCAGGTCCGTTTGCGTATCTGGTGTTTTCGATGCCGCTTGATGAATCGGATTTGAACTCAGGCATAAGCATAGACGAGCAGATAAGAATAACAGACAGGATAAATGAGCTTGAAGCGAATATAAAAGAGTCGGAGAAGAATGTAAAAGAGCTTAAGGCAAAGCTTGAGGCGGCGGAAAGCCTTGAGAACGAGTATATAAAAGAGAGCGGAAGACGCTTCAGAACAATGTGTGAAAAAGGAGACACATCGTATCTTGAAATAATATTTTCAGCCAAAAACATCGAAGATTTGACGGACAGGATTGTGACGGCAAGAGAGCTTGCCGATTACGACAAAAAGATAATGGAAGCATTAAAATCAGTAAAAGAAAAGATATCGGCGGCTGAGACCGAGAGCGAGAACGCCCTGACAGAGCTTCAGAAAAATAAGGCAGAGCTTGCGGCGGCAAAGGCAGAGCTTGACAGCCAAAAGGCGGCAAGGCAGAGAAGACGCGGCGGTCAGACGGCAAAATAAGGAGGACGCAATATTATGTATATAAAGAAGTCACGGCTGGTTACGGGAACAATAATTATAGTTCTGGTAACGGCGATTCTTACGGCGGGCTTGGTTAATCCGTTCGGATTTTTGAACTTGCCGCAGCTTATCAAGGTAAATGTAATATCAAAGGTCATAGATAATTTTTATTACGAGGACATAGATAAAAACGAGGCGGCAAATATGGCAATAGCGGGGATTGCCGCGTCTACCGGCGACCCGTATACAAGATATTTGTGGGGCGATACCGCAAAGGAGTATATGGAAGAGGTAGAGGGCAATTATTGCGGCGTGGGACTTTATATAGAAAATGACACAAAAGAGAACCTTATCTCGGTTGTTTCGGCAATTGCGGGAAGCCCCGCAGAGTCAGCCGGAATCACAACCAATGATAAAATTCTGGCGATAGATGGTCAGGGATACACGGGCGAGCAGCTGTCAGAGGCGGCGTCTTATATGCGCGGCGAGGAGGGCACGGAGGTTACCTTAACAATCAGAACCGCCGCAGAAGGGCAGACGAAAGACGTTAAGCTGACAAGGGGACGTATTGAAATCGAAAGCGTAAGCGGTGAAATGCTTGATAATAACATCGGCTATATAAGCATAACTCAGTTTACCGAGGGTGTTGCCCAAAAGGTTGAGCAAAAGTGCAGAGAATTTAAAAATATGAAGGGGCTAATAATAGACCTGCGCAATAATCCGGGCGGAATCCTTGACGAAGGTGTAAACACCGCGGGGCTGTTTTTAAACAACGGCGATGTTGTGACCTATACGATGAACAAAAGAGGTAAAAGAGAGGATTATAAGGTGGACAAAGGAGAGACGGGCAGAACTTATGACGTGCCGATTGTTATACTTGTAAACGGAGGCAGCGCGTCCGCAAGCGAGGTTATGACGGGTGCGCTTTCCTCATACAAAAAAGCGGTTGTAATAGGCGAGAAGAGCTACGGCAAAGGGATAGTTCAAAGTGTTATGGGTATGGGAAGTGACGGAATTTTGTCCGTGACGATTGCAAGATACTATACGCCCGACGGTGTGTGCATACACGGAACAGGTATAGAACCCGACATAAAAGTTGAGATGAGCGCCGAAAAAACCGCGCGGCTCAGCGCGCTTGATAAGTCTCAGGACGAGCAGCTTAAAGCGGCGGTAGATTACCTTAATAAATAATGAGATGCGTCGGAATTGTCACGGTGCAAAAGAAAAAGGCAAATCTGTTTAAAAAGCTGACTTGCCCGGCAGAGCTTACGGAAGAGCTCGAGGCGGGCGGCAATCTGAAAATTGTCGCCGCGGCAGTATA
>USLC01000077.1 GCA_900555375.1 uncultured Eubacteriales bacterium | reverse complement strand
GCGGGTATGAACCGCATGCTCTAGCCAACTGAGCTATACCGCCATATCTTGTGACGAACACAAGATATATAATACCACAAATTCACCCTATTGTCAAGCTTTTTCTAAAACTTTTTAAATTTTTCTTTAAATTTTCTTTTGTTAAAACAAAGCTGACTGCACAAAGCATATTTTGTGCAGTCAGCCTTGACTTTATGTATCAGCCCAAAAGCTTAACCAAACGTTCTGCCGCAACTTCGGTATCCTTCGGGTCACCGAAGGTCGAAAATCTGAAGTATCCCTCGCCGCATACTCCAAATCCCTCACCGGGAGTGCCGACTACCTGAATTTCGTTCAGCAGATAATCAAAAAACTCCCAGCTTCCCATTTCGTTCGGGCACTTCATCCAAATATACGGCGCATTTTTTCCGCCGCAGTACCAGATTCCAAGCTTATCAAGCGCCTTCATAAGGCAATATCCATTATTTTTATACACTTTTATGTTCTCTTTAATCTGTTTCTGTCCCTCATCGGTAAACACAGCCGCCGCGCCGCGCTGTATTATATAAGAAACTCCGTTGGTCTTTGTTGTGCGGTTTCTTACCCACATATTGTTAAAATTCATTCCATCTCTGCTAAGTTCCTTGGGAATAACGGTGTAACCGCATCTTGTTCCCGTAAATCCAGCGGTCTTGGACAGCGAGCAAATCTCAACCGCGCAGGTTCTTGCTCCGTCTATCTCAAATATGCTGTGCGGAATATCCTCTTCTATGAACGCCTCATACGCCGCGTCAAATATTATTACCGCCTCTGTATCATTGGCAAAGTCAACCCATTCCTTAAGCTGCGCCTTGCCGAACGCCGCCCCCGTAGGATTATTGGGCGAGCATATGTATATTATATCAGCCTTTGTATTTACATCGGGCGACGGCAAAAAGCCGTTCTCCTTGCCTGACGCAAGATGAATAATCTCGTGTCCCGCCATAATATTTGCGTCAACATATGCGGGATACGCCGGTTCTATTACCATTACTTTATTGTTTTTATCAAACAGGTCAAGAATATCGCCAAGCTCGTCACTTGCTCCGCTTGACACAAACACTTCATCATTTTCAAGCGAAACGCCGCGCTTTCCGTAGTAAGCCGCAATGGTTGCCCTAAGCTCGGGGTCTCCGCACTCGGGCATATATCCGTGAAACGTCTCTCCGCTTGCCTGGTCGTCAACTGCCTTATGCAAAGCATCCACAACCGCCTTGCAAAGTGGAAGCGAAACATCGCCTATACCAAGTCTGTAAAGGTGCTTTTGAGGATTCTTTTCAAGATACGCATTTGTTTTTTGCGCAATATTATAAAAGAGATATGAATCCTTTAAATTTGAATAATTTTTATTTGCCTTTGTCATTCTATCGTCTCTCCTTCATATACAAATTCGGCAGGTCCCGTCATAAGAACGGTTCCGTCCTCGTTCTTGGTTATAAACAGAGAGCCGCCGTCAAGCTTAACCTCAACGGGTTCTCCCGCTCTGCAAAACCCCTCCGAAACCGCTGCGGCAGCCGAGGCGCACGCTCCCGTTCCGCAAGCCATTGTGATTCCGCTGCCTCTCTCCCATACGCGCATACGCAAGGTTTTGTCGCTTAAAACCTGAACAAATTCAACGTTTACGCCGCCCGGAAAGGCGCTGTGCCTTTCAATAGCCGCACCGACCGTTGTAAGCGGAGCGTTATCCGCATCCTCTGTAAAGATAACCGCGTGGGGATTGCCTACCGACACCGGTATACACTCAACCGTTTCCCCCAAGACCTCTATCTTCTTCTTTTCCGAAACAGTTACCTTGCCCATATTAACAGTCGCGGCAACCGCTCTGCCGTTCTCAATCTTTAAATCAAGTGATTTAATCCCCGAAAGAGTGTCTATGGTAAGGTGTGATTTATCGGTATATCCTCTGTCATAAACATATCTGCCTACACATCTTATTCCGTTTCCGCACATCTTTGCCTCGCTTCCGTCGGCATTAAATATGTGCATCTCAAAGTCGGCTTTGTCAGACGGTAAAATCCAAATCATACCGTCAGAGCCCGCGCCGAAGTGCCGCCTTGAAAGCTTTATCGAAAGCTCTTCCGCATTTTCGGGCAGCTTGTCGGCATATACATAAAGATAATCGTTTCCCAATCCGTGCATCTTTATAAACTTCATATTTTCACCTCAGTTTTAATTGAATTTAATCAATTATTTATATGTCTGAATAATTCCCTTCGCAATTTCGCGGCGCGTGACGCATCTGTCCATCGCCTGCTTTTCTATGTATCTGTGCGCGTCCGTCTCGGTCATTTTAAGTTCGTCTATCAGAATCCACTTTGCGCGGTTGACAAGCCTGATTTCTTCTATTTTTTCTTCAACGGACGCCGTCTTTTTTTCCATTCGCCTCAGTCTCTCACGCGTTCCGCAAAGAAGCCGTATCGACTGCATTATAATAGCCGCGGACGTGGGCTTTGATATTGTTAAAACTCCGTAATCGGTAACCTTTGAATATATATCATCATACAATTCAGAACGCACAAAAAGCAATGTTCCCATTCCGCTTTCGCTGCACAAGTCAATAGCAAGACGCGTTCCGAATTCATCCGGCAGCGGTGAATTTATCAGAACTATATCAAAATCTCTGTCAAGAATTTTTCTCTTAGCCTCGCCGACGCTTTTTGCAAACTTTATCGGTGTAAACTCTGCTTCGGGCAACATTGATTTAATGGCAGTATTGAATTTTTCCGCAGGAGAAACAACAAGAATGCTGTATACGCGCTCTTTAAGCGGCATAGTCTTCCCACCTTTCCGAGTTTATCCGCAATATGTCTCAATTACTGTCTTGGGCAGACATTCGGCAACAAATTTACTTTTTGCCGCTGCGTCCGCAGCCTCTGCAAGACTGCCCGGAAGCTTTTTATAATTACTTGTAAGTTTTTTATCCGCAAAATAAAGATTAATATCAGCCGGGCGCGGAAGCTCAAGCTGATTTTCTATTCCGTAAAGACCCGCATTAATAAGCAGAGTATACGCAATGTAAGGATTAGCCATCGGGTCTGGAGAGCGAAGCTCTGCCCTTCTGTATGCACCCTCACCCGCAGGGATACGAATCAGCTGCGAGCGGTTCTCGCTCGACCATGTGATATACTGCGGCGCCTTTAACTTGCCCAGTCTGTTGTACGAGCTTTTTTCGGGATTTAAAAACGCTGTCATCTCATATACTTTATCCATAATTCCCGCAATCATAAACGGCAGATTCTTTTGCTCGTCTCCGCCCTTTACGGAAAAGTTAATATGAAATCCGTTTCCCGGCATATCACTTAAAGGCTTTGGCGAAAAATCCGCATAAAGACCGTTTCGCGCCGCAATTGTGTTGATTACCGAGCGAAACGTTACTGCATTGTCGGCAGCGCTCAGCGGCTCGGAATACCTGAAGTCTATCTCGTTCTGTCCCGGGCCTTCCTCGTGATGAGAACTTTCGGGGATAATTCCCATTCGCTCAAGCGTAAGACAAATTTCACGCCGCACATTCTCGCCTTTATCATCCGGGGCGATATCCATATACCCCGCCCTGTCATAAGGAATATCTGTAGGATTACCCTCTTCATCGGTCTTAAACAGATAAAATTCCATTTCAGCGCCAAAGCCGAAGGTATAGCCCTTTTCTTTAGCCTTTTCAACCGCGCTGCGCAAAATACGGCGGTTATCGGCTTCAAACGGCTTTCCGTCAGGGTGAGTTATATCACAAAACATACGAATTACCCTTCCGTGCTCAGGCCGCCACGGAAGCACCGCTATTGTGGACGGATCCGGGTGCAGAAGCAGGTCGGAATGAACCTCGCCTCCGAAGCCGCAGATAGCCGAAGCATCTATTGTTATACCATAGCTGAAAGCACGCTCCAGCTCACCCGGCATAACCGATATGTTTTTCTGTCTTCCGTAGACATCGCAAAAAGCAAGACGAATAAACTTAACGTCTTCCTCTTTGATATACTGAATAACTTCTGAACTTGAATAATTCATATAAGCACCTGCTTTTCTGATTAGTTTGCAACATACATCTGTTTGTACGGATTCTTACTGTCGGGTGTAACAACGGTAAAATCGTCTTTTAAAAGCCCCTCGCTGTCATATCCGAAGTATCCGCAAAACTCTTCCACATACTTCTTTATTTCCTCTTTATCCTCGTCGGTTGCGGGCTTTGCCGACACCTGACTCGGAAATTTAATTCCCTCGCACTTTGAACGCAGAAAAATCTTTCCGCCGTGCATTCCCGTACAGGGAAAGTTCCCCACAATTTTCTTGCCGTCATCATTAAGTCCGAGGACGATTATAAGTCCGCCTGCCTGATACTCGCCGAGGAAGCTTCCCGTTCTGCCGCCGATAACCAAAATCGGCTTTTTCTCGCGGTACGCCTTCATATGAATCCCCGCACGATAGCCTGCGTTTCCTTTAACAAAAATCTCGCCGCCGCGCATCGCATATCCGGGAGCGTCACCAATGCCGCCGTGAACAATTATCTTGCCCGCGTTCATAGTGTCCCCCACAGCGTCCTGGGCATTGTCTTCAACATCTATCACAGCGCCGTTAAGGTAAGCGCCGAGAGCGTTTCCCGGGATGCCCGAAACAGAAATCTTTTTATCACTCATACCTGCGGCGATAAACCTCTGTCCGCAACAGTTGCTGATTAAGCAGTCTTCGTCTGTATCTCTGATTTCGTTGTTAAGCTCCGCAAAACCGAGCTTTTTAGCATCTATATTCATATTATACCACACTCCCTAACTTTTTTCCAGTATAATTTTTACCAAACGGCATTAATCCGGGATTTTTTTTCAGATTTTCAAAGTCCACCTCTGCCAAAGGAGTTTTATTTCTGATAAGCGAGGTGTAAAT
>USLC01000076.1 GCA_900555375.1 uncultured Eubacteriales bacterium | reverse complement strand
TCGGATGTAGTTTGTTCGCGCAGCGAGGCGAGCCATATCGGGATATGCGAGCCGAACATACGGACAAAATACGATTCCCGCGCGTTTTGGTTTTACGCAGAAAATCGGATGTAGTTTGTTCGCGCAGCGAGGCGAGCCATATCGGGATATGCGAGCCGAACATACGGACAAAATACGATTCCCGCGCGTTTTGGTTTTACGCAGAAAATCGGATGTAGTTTGTTCGCGCAGCGAGGCGAGCCATATCGGGATATGCGAGCCGACCGAGCGGGCAAAATACGACGATTTTCAAGTAAAAATTACCAGCGATAGTGAGCGAATGCCTTATTCGCTTCTGCCATCTTGTGAGTATCCTCTTTCTTTTTGAACGCGCCGCCTGTGCTGTTGATTGCATCAAGCAATTCGTTTGCAAGACGTTCTGCCATTGTTCTTTCCGATCTCTTTCTTGAGAACATTGTTATCCATCTCAGACCGAGTGTTTCGCGTCTGTCGGGTCTAACCTCTATCGGAACCTGGTAGTTGGCACCACCGACACGGCGAGCCTTAACCTCTAAAACAGGCATAACGCAGTTCATTGCTTCCTCAAACACCTCTACCGGATCCTTACCGGTTTTCTCTTTAATGATATCAAAAGCATCATAAACTATCTTCTGGGCAACGCCCTTTTTACCGTCGAGCATAATGTTGTTGATCAGTCTTGTAACAGTCTTGCTGTTGTAAAGCGGATCGGGCAATACATCACGACGGGCAACATGACCTCTTCTTGGCACTTTTCTTCCCCTCCTTCTTTAGGTTTATTCACCATTAAGGTACTCAACGGACATTTGGTCCGCTGTCGTGCATATAGGTCATTCTATATCAGAACATATATGCACTTACATTTTAAAACTGCATCAGAACTTATTTAGGACGCTTTGCGCCGTACTTTGAACGGCTCTGCATACGCTTGTCCACACCTGCTGTATCAAGTGTACCGCGGATAATGTGATAACGCACACCCGGAAGGTCCTTAATTCTTCCACCTCTGATCATAACAACGCTATGCTCCTGAAGGTTATGTCCGATACCCGGAATATAAGCAGATACTTCAATTCCGTTTGTCAGCTTAACTCTGGCAACCTTACGCAAAGCCGAGTTAGGCTTTTTAGGTGTCATAGTTCTGACCGATGTGCAAACGCCTCTCTTCTGAGGAGAAGCCTGATCGGTAAGCTGGCTCTTTTTGGTGTTAAGACCCTTCAAAAGAGCAGGAGCGGTTGACTTCTTTTCAACGGTGGCTCTACCCTTTCTGACCAATTGGTTAAATGTTGGCAATATGTTCACCTCCATACATATAAATTTATATAAAAACGCGTTTCCGCATTTTTAACTGTATAATAATATTTAAGGCTTTTTCAGAACAGCCGCCGCCGCACACGGAACATCTATCCCGCAGAGCCTTCCCAGCTCTTTCACTGTAATATTCCGCATAGGGTCAAGCCCCGCCCCGCGGCAAAGCTCTTCCAACCCGGAAATTACGTTTTTATCAGCATCATCGGCAATATAAACGGTTTGCGCTTCTCCTTTGCGGACAGCAGCCTTTGTCTGCTTTATCCCGACAACCTTGTTAAGGTTTTTCAGCTTTTCCATAACCGCAATTCCTCTTTACCCTTTAATATTAACCGAATCATTATATCACACTTTTTCTGTTCTGTCAACCATTTTAAGCTTTTTACACAATTTTTTCCGAAATTTATGCAAATTAAACTGCCGCAGCACAAAAATTTTTGTGCCGCGGCAGCCAATTTGCCTATTTTTGAAGCTGTGATATCGCACTGAATCCAAGCGCGCTGTTTGCCAGCTCTTCTGCGTGGGTCTCTTTGTACTGCTCCCACTCTTCCTTGCTCATCGGCAGAAATACACGGTTTACAAGCTCGCGGGTTTTATCCGCGTCATATATATACCACCAAAGGTCTGATATATACTGCGAGCCGCCGGGAAGCTGATAAGAACCGATATTGTCAACATCGATTTGCTGAACAAGATACAGATGATTCAGTAAGTCCTTCATCGTATAATTTGTTCTGACATTATCCTTAACGACTTTAAACAAATCATCGATTTTTGAAAGGTACTGCGGCTTCATTTTCTGACGCACAAGCTCTTTTAGAAATTCCTGCTGCCAATATTCGCGGCCCTCATCGCCCATAACATATTCTCCGGGGGCGCTTCCGCCGTTGTTGTGTCTGAACCTTACAAAATCGTGTGCCGACTGTCCGTTAAGATGCTGCATTCCCGCCTTGAGATGAATGTGAAGATTCTGGGTCGGGTCGTCATAGTTCATATCATAGGGGACATTAAAATCAACCCCGTCAAGCGCGTCAATTATATCCTTAAAGCCATCAAAGTCAACCGACATAAAGTAATGAATCGGAAGCCCCGTAAAGGTCTTTATCTCTTCAATCAGCATTTCCTCCGGCTCGGTTATTTTGCCTGCCAGAGCCGCCTCTCTTCCGAGCCCGATAAGCGCATTAATCTTTTGCGTTGTATAGCCCGAGGGCTTAATCATCGTGTCGCGGGGGATAGATAAAATATTCACTCTGCCCGAATATCCGTCTACTGAGACAAGCATAATTGTATCGCTTCGGTATCCGCCGTCATCCACGCCGATAAGAAGCATATTTATCATTCCGACCTGTTCGGTTGTATCGTCAAGGCCGTGTACATATATATTATCTCCGAATGAAATATCAGACACTTTTTGCGCGGCAAACACGCCAAGCATTGCTGCTGTCACTATCATCACAAGCGTCAGTACAAGCACTGTTAATTTAAAAGTCTTATTCATTCTACACCCCTTTCCGCAAAATCTGCAAAGCCAAATTAAGATTACTATACCCCAAAACGAGAATTTTGTCAATATTTTAGACTTAAATTTTATTATTTGTTAACTTTTACAAAATATTCCCCTTAAATTTAAAAATCGGACTGCCGAAGCAATCCGATTTTAAAGTTTTAATAAAATATTAGTCTACAAGCTCAAGTACTGCCATCTCAGCCGCGTCACCGCGTCTGGGACCAATCTTGATAACTCTGGTGTAACCACCGTTTCTCTCAGCATATTTGGGTGCGATTTCGTCAAAAAGCTTTGATACTACTTCGCGCTTTGTAATATAACCGAGAGCCTGTCTCTTTGTGTGAAGTGTGTTGGTTTTTCCGAGTGTAACCATTTTGTCAGCCAGCTTCTGTACTTCCTTGGCGCGGGTATATGTTGTCTGAATCTTACCTGCCTCAAGCAAAGAAGTTGTCAGATTTCTGAGCATTGCACGTCTCTGGTCGGTCGGTCTGCCAAGCTTTCTCTGGTGTGCCATATTATCACCTCATTCTTAAAATTCTTTAATTAAACCGGTCATTACTCATCCTTTGACAACGAAAGCCCCATTGTCTCAAGCTTTGCTATAACCTCTTCAAGCGACTTGCGTCCGAGGTTTCTGACCTTCATCATATCGTTCTCAGACCTTGCAGTAAGATCCTGAACTGTGTTGATGCCCGCGCGTTTAAGACAGTTATAAGAACGAACCGAAAGGTCAAGCTCTTCAATAGTTGTTTCAAGAACCTTTTCCTTCTTGCTCTCTTCCTTCTCTATCATAATTTCCGCATTCTTGGCATCATCTGATAAATCCACGAATAAACTCATATGCTCGCTGATAATCTTAGCGGCAAGACTAACTGCTTCCGCCGGCGGAATTGTTCCGTTTGTCCAGACTTCAAGCGTCAGCTTATCATAGTCCGTAACATTGCCTACACGGGTATTTTCAACCGAATAATTAACCTTACGAACCGGTGTATAAATCGAATCGGTAGCAATTACGCCGATAACCGGCTGAAGCTGCTGCTTGTTGCGGTCGGAAGAAACGTATCCTCTTCCCTTATCCAATGTAATTTCCATAAAGAGTCTTGCATCTTCGTTAAGCGTTGCAATATGCAAATCCTCGTTTATTATTTCCACATCGGAATCGTGCTTAATATCTCCCGCACAAATTTCTCCCGCGCCCTCGTGGTTGATATATACCGTCTTGGGTGCGTCAGAGTGCAGCTTAATAGCTAATTTCTTAATGTTGAGTATAATTTCGGTAACGTCTTCCTTTACTCCGGGAACAGTCGAAAACTCGTGTACTACTCCGTCAATCTTAACAGAGGTGGCAGCAACGCCCGGAAGCGAAGACAGCAACATTCTTCTGAGAGAGTTTCCCAGGGTTGTACCGTAACCTCTCTCCAGAGGCTCAACAACAAACTTGCCGTATTTGTTATCTTCGGATGCTTCTATGCATTCAATTCTTGGCTTTTCTATTTCAATCATTGTCAGCCCTCCTAATATATACAAGGTCAAGCGGCCTTGTCTTCAGCAATCTGTTATTTGCTGTACAACTCAACAATCATATGCTCTTCTACCGGATAATCGATATGTTCCCTTGTCGGAAGAGCAACTACCTTACCTGAAAGTGTGTTCTTGTCAACATCGAGCCAATCGGGAACGATTCTTGTTGAGTTTGCCTCAACCGTATCCTTAAACTTATCCAAAGAAGCCGACTTTTCTTTTACCGCAATAACATCGCCGGGCTTTACAAGATAAGACGGGATGTTAAGCTTCTTACCGTTTACGGTAATGTGAGCGTGGTTTACAATCTGTCTCGCCTCACGTCTGGTGTTGGCAAAACCGAGTCTGAAAACAACATTATCAAGTCTTGTCTCAAGAATCTGTAACAACATCTCACCTGTTATGCCCTGTCTCTTTGTTGCCATTACATAATATTTACGGAACTGCTTCTCAAGCACGCCGTATATAAATTTAACTTTTTGTTTTTCATTTAACTGCATTCCATATTCGGACATTTTCTTTCTGCTCGGGTTAGGGTTTCTGTTTGACTTCTTGTCAACGCCCATAACGCTCGGCTCTATGCCCAATGTTCTGCATCTCTTT
>USLC01000075.1 GCA_900555375.1 uncultured Eubacteriales bacterium | reverse complement strand
AAATGGACTATTATTTTGAAATAAGGTCAAGCAATACGTATGCAGCATATACATATAATCTTGATATTGGCGCCCATCTTCACGAGGAGATAGAGGCGGGGTATATAATATCGGGCAGTTCTGAAATTTATATAGAAGATAAAAAGTATTTTATGACAAGCGGCGATTTTTATATTGCTTTTCCGAACCAAATACACAGATATGAAAATTCAAAGAATTTGGAATCATATATTACGATTTTTTCACCTCAAATGATACCCGAATTTAACGAGGTGTTTTCAAAAAAAGTTCCCGAAAGTCCTGTAATAAAGGGGATAGGCGAAAATATACCAAAGCTTTTTACGCTTATGTACTCGGAATATAAGGCGGGCATTACGGCAGAAACGACAAGGGGGTTTATCCTTGCGATGATGGGAATGCTGATGAAGCATATAAAGCTTATTGATTTAAGTAAATGCAATGTAAGCGCATTGAAAAATGTTCTTTTGTATTGTAATGAGCATTATACAGAGCCCGTCACAATAGAAATGGCTGCGGACAGTCTGCATATAAGCCGTTCGCACCTTGCTCATATTTTTAAAGAGCGTTTAAACACAACCTTTGGCAAGTATATCGCAAAAAAGAGGATAGAGCGCGCTTGTGAAATTTTAAGAGTGGGCGAGAAGAATATAACAGAGACGGCAGCTGAGGCGGGCTTTGAGTCGGTTCGTACATTTAACAGAACGTTTGCCGAAATTGTCGGCATAAGCCCGCGTGAGTATTGCAAAAAAAGAGATGCCCGCAAATAACGGACATCTTTTTTTGTTATATGCCAAATATATTAAAAAGCATCTTCACGGCTTCGGCACGCGTAACACTCTTTAACGGACGAAGAGTGCCGTCGGGATATCCGTTCATTATGCCCTGAGTGCAGACCGTGCGCATACTCTTTTCCGCCCAGAACGGAATTTCAGCCGAGTCGGCAGCGGTCACGCGCCGTGAGGCGAGGCCGCTCGGCAGAAGGCGGTTCAGCGAGATTGCAAATTCCATTCGGTTTATATTTGCAGTCGGGTTAAATGTAACCCCGTATTGACCAAGCTGACCCTGCATTATTCCAAGCTTGTATATCGCCTTGACTTGATTTTCCGCCCACCAGGGTATCTCACCGTTATCAGTAAATGGCAGCTCTGTGTCTGCATAATCATCGGGATTTACACCAAGATAGTTGCACATCATAATGGCAAACTCAACCCTTGTCATATTGTTGTCGGGATTAAAACGAATAACGTTGTTGTCTTCAAGATTTCCTTTAACTATTCCTCTTTCCGCAAGGTATGAGATATAGCCCTTTGCCCAGTGCGCCGAGGTGTCCGAAAAAGCGTTTTCAAGTAAATCAATATTGCCCGAATCAAAGAATTTCATAGCAGAAATTCCGCTGTCGGCGGTTACGATAACGGCTGCTCTGTGATACCCGTCGGGCAGGGCGCAGTTAAGCTTATTATCGGAAGGATTAAAGTCAAAGTCAACATCGGTGTTGTCAATGGAAACGCGAATGTTCTGCTTGCGTATTCCGTCATATTTTACGGCGGCGTTAAGCTTTCCGCCGCTGACCGAACCATCTATTGACGGATAGACCGTGTCCTCGCCGGCAGAACTTCCGCCGTTAATGATAACGGGGATTTCAACCGAGCATATGCCCGCGCTGACGGCAAGCTTGCCCGTTGCTCCGTCAGAGTCCGACGCACGGAAAACTCCGTTTGAATCGACCTCGCCGACAGAGGCATTGTCGCTTACAACCGTCCAGCGGTAACAGCTGTTGTCCGAGACAAGCTCTCTGCCGCCCCAGAAGCTTTTTGCACCGAGATTTATAACCGAGCCGGGTTCAAGCTCAAGCGTGTTTATGTCATAGCCGTTGTCGGCGCTGTACAGCTGAATCGAATTGGGAGTGGCAACAGATAAGGCGGACGCTTCGCCGAAGACATCGCCCGAGCTTGCGGCAACATATACGTTTCCGTTGCCGCGGACAGTAAGATAGCCGTTTTCGTCGATATAAGAGCCGCGACCCGAGCCGTCAGGCGTTTCTGCGTCATATACGACCGAGTAAACTATACCGTCAGGAATGTCGGTATATGCATATGAAGAATCAAGGGCGTGTGCGACTTCCATAGAGACGGATGCGCCCGAAAGCATATATATGCCGTCGTTCTTCAGCTGAAGCTCATAAGGAATCCCGTTAGAAAACGGCTTTAACAGAAACAGAAAGTTGGCGCAGCTTCTTAAACCGCCGTCAGACGGCGAGTTTACTATATCAAAGCTGTAGCTGTCAACCGGGGCGATTCCCATAGAGGTAGAGCCGCCGCCGTCAAGGCTTAGCGCCTCAACGCAGCCGAGTTCAAGAAGCCTTTTGGCAACGGTTGCCTTTCGCGCGCCGTAGCTGTAGCCCGACTGTCTGCCGTCTATAGTATAAAATATAATATTTCCGTTTGCCTTGATGCCGACGGCGCTTCTCGGCGCGGCAGACTCGTCCTCATAGTCAAGCTTGCCGTCTGTAATCAGCTTGCCGCCGAGGGCACCGATTGCGTATACGGCACTCTCCCACAAATCGCCGCTTTCCGAGGCAGAGGTGGATATCGTCACGGTTTTGCCGACCGACAGCCCCGATAATCTGCCTTTTATTTCGTCCGAGGCGGACGCCGATACGCTGAGAACCAGCTTGCCGTCGGGAATCGTAACCGAGCCGTCATTTTCGGATATGCTTTCCACAACCGCTGTTATTTTGCCGCCTATGCGCAGCGAGCCGGACACGCTTCCGAGGATTATATCGGTTCCCTTGCCGGGCGAGCGGGTGCTGTCGCCGAAGTCGCTGCTGAAGAGGTACAGCGCGTACGGCTGGCGGTACTTGTTTATACATTCTATTTTAAATGAAGAGCCGTCGTCAAGCGAGGCCTCTGTGTTAATCGGAAAAGTTGCGGTAAAAGCCGTGCCGTCCTTGCGGAAGCCTATGCCCGGCATCCAGGAAGAGTCGGCGGTGTAGATTCGTCCGTCAATGACGGTATTGCTCATCGGAACGCCTGTCTGAAATGAAAAGAAGTCGGCGTTCATACCCATTGCGGGGTTGCGGCCCTGCTGCTTCAGTATCTCCGCCGCCTGACTTACCGTGCGCTTTCCGTATGCTGACCAACCGTTTGCAACGGCGGGCAGAACGATACCGTTCGGTCTGTATTCGACATAATTTTCGGTCTGCTTACCGACCGAGGAATCCTCAAAAACGTTTTTTGTGTACACCGTTTCGGGAGCAATTTTCGTACTTTCGGCGGACAGATGCACGCCCAGCACATCGGCATATGAGCTTTGCCAAAGCATTGCGGCGGAAATAACAAATATTAACAGATGTTTCAAATTTGTAAAAAATCGGAATTTTAAATTTTTCATTATATGTCAATCCTCCATAGACGAATAATTATATTAATTTATGCAGTAATTTATGTATATTTTACCGCAAAACCTCTTGACAATTTTTAAATTTAATGTTATAATACTTATCTGTTTATAGTGCGAAAGTTTGCGTATTTGCTTTTTTAACAATATAAATCAGCGTATTTTCGATTTATAACCGGGCTTATTATAGCACAGATATTTTAATTTATCAACCCCTTGATGAATTTTTGTGAGACATAAGTGAAAATACGGTTTACCTGCGAAAATAATACGATAATTTTTCACATCTTTCAGAAATTTTTTTAATGAGGTGAGCGGTTTTATGGTACATCCTGTGAAACTGGGCAAGAATACTCGTATGAGTTACGGAAAAATCAACGAGGTTCTGGAGATGCCCAATCTGATTGAAATTCAGATAAACTCGTACAAATGGTTCTTGGACGAGGGCCTCAAAGAGGTTTTTCATGACGTATCGCCTATTACGGACTATAACGGAAATCTTATTTTAGATTTTATTGACTACCGTCTTGATAAAGAGCCGAAGTATGATATTGAAGAGTGCAAGGAAAGAGACGCGACTTATGCCGCCCCCCTGCGCGTTAAGGTTCGGCTTATTAACAAAGAATCGGGTGAGATCAAAGAGCAGGAAATCTTTATGGGTGATTTTCCGCTTATGACACCGTCCGGTACATTTATTATAAACGGAGCTGAGCGTGTTATCGTGTCTCAGCTTGTTCGTGCGCCAAGCGCTTATTATTCACAGGAGTTTGATAAGCTGGGAAAGAAGCTGTTTTCATCGCAGGTTATCCCAAGCAGAGGCGCGTGGCTTGAGTATGAGACCGACAGCAACGATATATTCTATGTTCGTATTGACAGAAACAGAAAGATGCCCGTTACCGTTCTTATAAGAGCACTGGGCTTTGGAACGGACGCGCAGATTAACGACCTCTTCGGTGAAGATGTCCGCCTTCTTGCCACGATGGAGAAGGATACGACCACCAATACCGAGGAAGGTCTGCTTGAGATTTACAGAAAGCTTCGTCCGGGAGAACCGCCTACGGTTGAAAGCGCGCAGTCGCTTATTACAAACCTGTTCTTTGACCCGAAGCGCTATGACCTCGCCCGCGTCGGCAGATATAAGTTTAACAAAAAGCTCAGGCTGGCAAACCGTATCTGCGGCTTTACATCGGGACAGACGGTTGCAGACCCCGAAACGGGTGAAATTATCGTATCTGAAGGCGATGTAATAACAAAAGAGATTGCCGCCGCGCTTGAAAAGGCACAGATAAATGACATTGTGCTTGTTGTGGACGGACAAAAGACAAAGGTTATATCAAACGGAATGGTTGACCTTAAAGATTATGTTGACTATGACCTGCGCAAGTACGGAATTTACGAGAGGGTTCGCGGGATTGTTCTTAAAGAGATTCTTGAACAGTATCCGGATATGGAATCCGAAGAGTTTAAGCAGGCTCTGTATGACAGACGCGACGAGCTTATCCCGAGGCACATACTGATAGACGATATAATTGCGTCGATATCGTATGTGGGCAACCTTGCAGCGGGCGTCGGTGATGTTGATGATATCGACCACCTCGGCAACCGCCGTATACGCAGCGTGGGTG
>USLC01000074.1 GCA_900555375.1 uncultured Eubacteriales bacterium | reverse complement strand
GTATAGAAGTATTCTATACCCAATTCATCAAATTTATCCTTATATTCTGCGGCAAAAATATCATTAAAGATATCCTTAAAGCGATGGTCGTATTTTTTTGAAATGGTATCCTTGGTGGCGAACCACAAATCCTGCTTTGTGTCTATGGCATAATTAAAGCAGCATCTTGCAAAGCTTGAAATCGATTTATCGGTGTTATGCAATCCCTGAATTATACCGTCTGTTCCGTCAAACTTGTGAATAAGCGAGCGTGTTTCGTTTCCGTTTTTATCGGTGCAGACCAGCTCGCAGGTCGAGCCTTCGGGAACCTGCATTTCGGTATTTTTATATACATCGCCGTAAGCGTGACGGGCGATGGTGATAGGCTTTGTCCACGTGGGAATATAAGGTGTAATGCCTTTGACAATAATCGGAGCACGGAAAACCGTTCCATCAAGAATAGCACGGATTGTTCCGTTGGGAGACTTCCACATCTCTTTTAAATTGTATTCTTTAACACGCTCTGCATTTGGGGTTATGGTAGCGCATTTAACGGCAACACCGTATTTTTTTGTTGCGTTTGCAGAATCAACGGTAACCTTGTCATCTGTTTCGTTTCTGTGTTCAAGCCCCAAGTCGTAATATTCTGATTTTAAATCAACATAAGGTAAAATCAGAATATCTTTAATCATCTTCCAGATGATTCGGGTCATTTCATCGCCGTCCATCTCAACGAGAGGGGTTGTCATTTTAATTTTGTCCATTTAAATTCGCCTTTCCGCCCGCAAAGAATAATTTCCCGTTTCTTATCCTGCGGGCGGAATAAGACGGCGCATATTAAAACGGTTTGCTTCCGTTTAAAGCACATATGCTCAGGCGTTTTCTTTAGTATAATTTAAAAGTCCGCCTGCGATAAGCATATCTCTCTGACGCTTTGAATAATCAAGCTTAACCTTAAAGTCAAAGCCCTTGGTTACATCGGTAACGGTAAGCTCGTCTTTGTTTGCAACCGCGTCCTTGAGATTTGTTATTTTAAATTCGTCCATCTGATCTATCTTGTCATAGTCTGCCTCATTTACGAATGTAAGAGGAAGAATACCCGCATTTATCAGATTTGCCATATGGATTCTTGCAAACGACTTAACTATAACGGCTTTCACGCCGAGGTACAGCGGAGCAAGCGCGGCGTGTTCTCTTGAAGAACCCTGTCCGTAGTTTGAGCCGCCAACTATAATGCTTTTGCCGAGTTCTAAAGCCCTGTCGTGGAACTTTTCATCGCATACAGCAAAACAATACTCCGAAATCTTCGGAATATTAGAGCGAAGAGGAAGAATCTTCGCGCCGGCAGGCATAATATGGTCTGTCGTTATATTATCGCCGACCTTAAGACTGCATTTTGCGTCTATTTCATCAGCCATAGCCTCAGACACGGGGAAGGGCTTGATGTTTGGGCCGCGCAAAACTTCAACGCTGTCCATATCCTCTGCCGCAACGGGAGGAACAACCATATTGTCGTTAATTGTAAATACCTCGGGCAGTTCAAAATCGGGCATTTCGCCAAGGCTTCTCGGGTCGGTCATAACGCCCGCCAAAGCGGAAGCAGCCGCAACCTCGGGCGATACAAGATAAATCTGACCGTCCTTTGTGCCGGAACGCCCCTCAAAGTTTCTGTTAAACGTACGCAGAGATATACCGCCCGAGTTCGGAGACTGACCCATACCGATGCAGGGGCCGCAGGCACTTTCCAAAATTCTTGCGCCTGCATCTATCATATCCGAAAGAGCTCCGTCAGCAGCAAGCATATTTAAAACCTGCTTAGAGCCGGGTGCAATAGACAACGATACATCGGGGTGAACCGTCTTACCCTTTAAAATATAAGCAACTTTAAGCATATCAAGAAGAGACGAATTTGTGCATGAACCTATGCAGACCTGGTCAATCTTCATACCTTCAAGCTCTTTTATTGATTTAATATTGTCCGGTGAATGAGGACAAGCGGCAAGCGGAGCAAGCTCGCTTAAGTTTATCTCTACTACCTCATCATAAACCGCATCGGAATCAGCCTCAAGAGGCGTATAATCCTCTTCGCGGCACTGAGCCTTAAGGAACTGTCTTGTAACCTCGTCCGACGGGAAGATAGACGTGGTTGCGCCAAGCTCTGCTCCCATATTTGTAATTGTTGCGCGCTCCGGAACGGAAAGCGTTTTAACACCCTCGCCGCAGTATTCGATAATCTTTCCTACGCCGCCCTTTACAGAGAGTCTGCGCAGAACTTCAAGAATAACATCCTTTGCGGCAACCCACGGATTTAAACTTCCCGTAAGCTCAACCTTGACGATTTTGGGACAAGTGATATAATATGTACCGCCGCCCATAGCCACTGCAACATCCATTCCGCCGGCGCCAATGGCAATCATACCGATACCGCCGCCTGTTGGCGTGTGGCTGTCAGAGCCTATCAATGTCTTTCCGGGAACTCCGAAGCGTTCGAGATGAACCTGATGACAGATTCCGTTTCCCGGGCGGGAAAAATATATACCGTGTTTTTTGCAGACGCTTCCGATAAATCTGTGGTCATCGGCGTTTTCAAATCCGCTTTGCAGTGTGTTGTGATCTATATATGCAACCGATTTTTCGGTTTTTACCCGAGGCACTCCCATAGCCTCAAACTCAAGATAAGCCATCGTTCCCGTGGCGTCCTGAGTCAAGGTCTGATCGATTTTTATACCGATTTCTTCGCCGGCAACCATATTGCCGCATACAAGATGTGCCTTGAGAATTTTTTGAGCAAGTGTCATACCCATTGCGGTCACCCTTTCATTTTAATTATATTTACACCCTTATATTTTATCGTACTGTTAAAATATTGTCAAGTAAAGAGGTAAAAAAGTTATACGCTTAATTTGTTGATTTATTGACATTTTACACAAAAAAGCCGATATATAGTAATAATCAATCTATATATCGGCTTTAAATTTACAATAATTCGCCAAGTGATACGCCCTCTTGCTTGGGCAGATGCTCTGTCATAAGGCAAAACATCTTAAATTCACCTATAAATGCTTCTTTGGCTTGTATTTTTGAATACTCGCTGCATTGCTCGAGAGAGATTTCGATTTCATCTATCTGGTTTGAGCGCAGTGTTACGCTTGCCCACAGCCTGTTGCTGTACCATACATTTCTGAGACCGCTCATCAGATTGTCTATCTCCTGCCAGTTATCTTTTTCATATTCTTGATAAACTCTGCCGACCAAATCCTCTGTCTGGTGGCTCATCTCCATTATTTTATGAAAGTGAACTACATTTAATCCAATCAATATCAGAACAACACACAGTACAATAATTATTCTTCGCATTAAAAAAGCCCTCCGATTGGTTATTGTTTTGGAATAAGCACAGTGTTGCCCGTGCTTTCCTCAAAGCTTAAATAAAAAACGTCCTTGACGGATTTTACATTATGAATTTTCAGCTGATTTGAAAGCCACTCATCATTTAAACCCAGCCGATTCATACAGCCGCGTATTGGCGTTCCGTTATCTATGATTATATAACTCATTCTGACCGGCTTCGGCTTAAGATTAAGCATTTCTGCCGTGGCGGGGGACTTATCCTGCTTTAAAATCACGCTTACCTTGCCATTGGTTTCCATTACGATAAACTCAACATCGTTTAGGCTGCACGTCCCGTTATTACGTAGCTCTTCCATTATATCGGCGACATTAAACCTTTGCCGCATCATTTCCTGCTGATTAAAGCTTCCGTTGCGGTAAAATGTGCTTGGCTTGCCGTAAAGGGCCGTTCTGACAGCTGTGCTTCTGTAGGCAAGATATGATAAAACCATTTCCAGAATCATCAGTACAAGTATCGCCGCCGCGTTTGTAAGCAGAGGGACTTCTATATTTGTAATGGGCATTGCCGCTATGTCCGAAATTATGATTGTAACTACAAGCTCCGATGCTTCCAGCTCGCCGATTTGCCGCTTTCCCATAAGCCTTAGCGTTCCAACAACAAAGACATACATTATAAGAGTGCGGATTAAAGTAATTATCATTAAGTTTGCCCCCCGTTTTTACAAATTTCTCCGTTTGTTTGTGTTATATTATGTACAAATAAGAAAATAATATTACAAGATAAAGACATATACAAATTTGAAAAAATGTAAAATAATAATTGCAGATTGGATAAATTTGTGGTATCATAAACAAAAGAAATATTTTGGAAAAATATCCGTAATATAGATTAGATGTAAGATTTTAAAAAATTTTTGTTAAATGTTCTAATTTAATATACACGGAATATAATTTACAGTAGACTTTTTTAAGGCTATGAAGATGCGACAGGAGTGAATGTTAGTGGAAAACACGTATTTTGAAAACAACAAGGTCTTAATTGCCGGAAGCGTAGACAGCGAATTGTCTTTCTCGCATATGATATACGGAGAAAAATTTTATATATTTCGTTTAAAGGTTCCGCGGTTAAGTGAAAATTTTGATTTGATTAATGTAACTATATCCGAAAGGTTTTTTCCGATTCTGAAGCCCGAGTACGGAGACAACGTTCAGGTACAGGGACAATTCAGGTCATACAACAATTTCAGCAATATCGGCAACAGGCTTATACTTACGGTTTTTGCCAAGTCAATCGAGTATGTTGATTCGATTGATGAAATGCAGAATCCGAACAGGATTTTTTTAAACGGTTATATCTGTAAGCCGCCGGTTTACCGAACAACGCCTTTTCAGCGGGAGATTGCCGATATTCTGCTTGCGGTCAACCGCTCGTATAATAAATCAGATTATATCCCCTGCATAGCGTGGGGGAGAAACGCAAAGTACGCCGAGACCTTAAGTGTGGGGTCTAATTTAAGAGTGTGGGGCAGAATACAAAGCCGCGAATATCAAAAAAAGATAAGCGAGGAAGAATTTGAAACAAAGACCGCATATGAAATTTCGGTTTCAAAGCTTGAAGCCGTGTATAACGAAGAGGAAGAAGATGAATAATAAATCTGCAAAAGCCCCGATAGAAAACCATCGGGGCTTTTGTGATATAAAAAAATCGGAACGAAACAAAGTCCGTTCCGACGTGGCTCCTCCAGTTGGACTCGAACCAACGACCCTGCGGTTAACAGCCGCATGCT
>USLC01000073.1 GCA_900555375.1 uncultured Eubacteriales bacterium | reverse complement strand
GTGGTTAAAGACGGCGAGGTTATAATAGTTGACGAGTTCACGGGTCGTATGATGTTCGGCAGAAGGTACAGCGATGGACTTCATCAGGCTATCGAGGCAAAAGAAGGCGTAACGGTAGAAAATGAGAGCAAGACGCTTGCAACAATCACCTTCCAGAACTTCTTCAGATTATATAACAAGCTTTCGGGTATGACGGGTACCGCGCAGACCGAAGAGGAAGAGTTCCAGGAAATTTATAAGCTTGACGTTGTTGTTATACCGACAAACAAGCCGCTTGCGCGTGTTGACCTTCCCGACAGCATCTATAAGACCGAGATGGGTAAGTTCAATGCCGTTATCGATGAGATTGTGGCTGCGCACGAGATTGGTCAGCCGGTTCTTATAGGTACGGTTTCAATCGAAAAGTCAGAGCTGTTGAGCAAGCTTTTAAAAAGACGCGGAATTGCGCATAACGTGCTTAACGCAAAATTCCACGATAAAGAGGCGGAAATTGTTGCTCAGGCGGGTAAAAAGGGTGCGGTTACCATTGCTACAAATATGGCGGGCCGCGGAACCGATATTGTCCTCGGCGGTAATGCCGAGTTTATGGCAAAGGCAGAGATGGAGAAGCAGGGATTTTCGGAGGAGCTGATAGTTCAGGCTACAGGCTTTGCCGAGACAGACGATGAAGATATTTTAAATGCCAGAAAAACCTTCAGAGAGCTTTATGATAAGTTTAAAGAACAGATTGAACCCGAACAGAAAGAGGTTTTAAATGCGGGCGGACTTTATATAATAGGAACAGAGCGCCACGAGAGCAGACGTATAGACAACCAGCTTCGCGGTCGTGCCGGCCGTCAGGGAGACGTTGGTAAGTCGCGTTTTTATCTCTCGCTTGAAGATGATTTGATGAGACTTTTTGCGCCCGAGCGTATAAGCAAGGTTATGGACACCTTTGGACTTGAAGAGAACGAGGCAATAGAGAGCAAGATGCTTAGCAATGCGATTGAAACCGCCCAACAGCGTGTTGAGGCAAGAAACTTTGATATCAGAAAGCACGTTCTTCAATATGATGATGTTAATAACCAACAGCGCGAGGTGATTTATGAACAGCGCGACAGGGTTCTTGACGGAGAGGATATGCGTTCTTATATAATGAATATGGTCGACGATACGCTTGAGATGATAATTAAGAAGTATTCAGCCGTATCTGATTCACCCGAGGAATGGGATTGGGGCGCTATGCGCGAGCATATTACCGCTGTCTTCGGCGAGCTTCCCGAGAACGCGTTTGATTTTAGCGAACACGAGCTTGACCATATGACGGTAGAGAGCTTAAAGGACGACTTTACCGAGGTAGTAAACAAGAAATACACAGATAAAGAAAATGATTTCGCAGAGGCAAGCGGCGATGCTGACGCTATGCGAAACATAGAAAGAATTATTCTTCTGCGCGTTGTTGACCAGAAGTGGATGGATCATATCGATAATATGGAACAGCTCCGCCAGGGAATTAATCTGCGTGCATATGCTCAGCGCGACCCTGTTATCGAGTATAAGTTTGAAGCAATGGATATGTTTGAAGAGATGATCGGCTCCATTAAAGAGGATACTGTAAAGCTTCTCTTCCACGTTGTTCCGCAGACAAGGATTCAGAGAGAGCAAGTGGCAAAGCCCATAGCGGAAAACCACGGCGGTGACGGAACGGTTGTCAAAAAGCCTGTTCGCCGCGTTCAGAAAATCGGCAGAAACGACCCCTGCCCCTGCGGCAGCGGCAAAAAATACAAAAACTGCTGTCTTGAAAAGGATCAGGCTGAAAACAACAGATAACTTAGGCAATTAAAGATAAATTTAATATTTAAGGATGTGAGTATATGATAGCTTTCGATGAGTACAGACTCGGACTGGAAGGTATGACAAAGGACATTACGGATTTGAGGGATTCACTTTAGCATCGAAAAGACTGAAGCTGAAATAAAAGAACTTGAAAAATTAAGCGTACAGCCGTCGTTTTATGATGATATGGAGGCTGCGGGCAAGACTATGCAGAAGATTAAGGGCCTGCGTGACAAGCTTGAGCGTTATGCCTCGCTTGTAAGAGCGCACGACGACCTTTTAACCCTTGTAGAGCTTGCGATAGACGAAGATGACGAGAGTGTGCTTGACGAGGTTAAAGAGGGATATAAAAAACTTTCGGAGAATCTTGAAAGTATGAAGCTTGAAACGCTTCTTTCGGGCAAATATGACAAAAACAACGCCATCATAACGCTTCACGCGGGCGCGGGCGGAACCGAAGCACAGGATTGGTGCGAGATGCTTTACCGAATGTACACACATTGGGCAGAGCGCCGCGGATACACGGTTGAAACGCTTGACTTTTTGGACGGAGAGGAAGCGGGGCTTAAAAGTATTACGTTTTTGGTTCAGGGGCTTAATGCGTACGGATATGCAAAGTGCGAGAAGGGCGTTCACCGTCTGGTCAGAATATCGCCGTTTGATTCGGCGGCACGGCGGCACACATCGTTTGCTTCGTGCGAGGTTATGCCTGAAATAGATGACGATATAGAGGTAAATATAAACCCCGAGGATTTAAGAATAGACACGTATCGTTCCAGCGGAGCGGGCGGTCAGCACATTAACAAGACCGAGTCGGCAATCAGAATCACACATATCCCCACAGGGGTGGTTGTTACCTGCCAGAACGAGCGTTCGCAGCATAAAAACCGCGAAACGGCTATGAAGATGCTTAAATCCAAGCTGATTGAAATCGCCGAGCGCGAGCAAAAAGAAAAGATTGACGATTTAAAAGGCGTTCAGAAAGAGATAGGCTGGGGAAGTCAGATTCGTTCTTATGTTTTCCACCCTTACACGATGGTAAAAGACCATAGAACCAACTATGAAGTAGGTAATATAGGTGCGGTTATGGACGGAGATATCGACGGCTTTATCAATGCCTATCTGATTGCTGCGTCAAGAGGCGAGCTTTAAGCTGTGCCGATACAGAAACGGAGATTAATATGTTTGAAAAATTATCGTTTATAGAAGAACAGTTTGAGGAACTTGCAAAAAAGATAAGCGACCCTGAGGTGATTGCCGATATGGATACGTGGCGTAAGCTTTGCAAGGAGCATTCTGACTTATCGCCCATTGTTGAAAAATATCGCGAATATAAGCAGAACCAAAATACGATTGAAGATGATTCGGCTATGCTTGACGACCCCGATACGGACAAGGAATTTAAAGAGATGCTTGTTGATGAAATCAAACAGGCGAAAGAGAATATAGAAAAAATAGAAGAAGAGCTTAAGATTCTTCTTCTGCCCAAGGATCCCAATGACGATAAGAACGTTATGGTTGAAATCCGCGGCGGTGCGGGCGGTGATGAGGCCGCGCTGTTTGCAAGCGACTTGTTTCGTATGTACTCTATGTATGCGGATTCAAAGCGCTGGAAGACGGAGGTTTTAAACCTTAACGAAATCGGCATAGGCGGAATAAAAGAGGTTACGTTTATGATAGAGGGCGAGGGGGCGTACAGTCGCCTTAAATTTGAAAGCGGCGTTCACCGCGTTCAGCGAGTGCCCGAGACCGAGTCGAGCGGCAGAATTCATACGTCAACGGTTACCGTTGCCGTTCTGCCCGAGGTCGATGATGTCGAGGTTGAGATTAACCCGGATGATTTGCAGATTGACACGTATCGCTCCAGCGGAGCGGGCGGTCAGCACGTCAACAAGACCGAATCGGCTATACGTATTACTCATATCCCGACGGGAATCGTTGTGTCATGTCAGGACGAGCGCTCGCAGCACAAGAACCGCGAGGCGGCAATGAGAATGCTGCGTTCGCGCCTTTATGACAAGATGGAGCAAGAGCGAAATGCGTCCATTGCCGCTGACAGAAAAAGTCAGGTGGGAACGGGCGACAGAAGCGAGAGAATAAGAACGTACAACTTCCCTCAGGGGCGTATGACAGACCACCGTATAGGACTTACGCTTTACAAGCTTGAGCAGATTATGAACGGTGACCTTGATGAGATTATAGACGCTTTGATAACAACCGACCAGAGCGAGAAGCTTAAGGCTCAGGCTGAGGAGTTATAAATTTTATATGCGAGGTGTCGGTTATGGATACAAAATTACTGACAACCGCAGAAGATGATTTGAAAATTGCCGCCGATATTTTAAAAAATGGCGGCAATGTGATTATTCCGACAGAAACCGTTTACGGTTTGGGTGCGGATGCGATGAATCCGGTAAAAAATATTTTTAAGGCAAAGGGCAGACCGGCTGATAATCCGCTGATTGTTCATATTGCCTCT
Organism: uncultured Eubacteriales bacterium; assembly: GCA_900555375.1. Classification (GTDB taxonomy): domain Bacteria; phylum Bacillota; class Clostridia; order Monoglobales; family Monoglobaceae; genus UMGS1820. Next base: position 827 of record USLC01000073.1, on the reverse strand, counting down.
TTTGATATGCTTGATAAAATAGCAGAGAATATTCCCGACAGCGCAAAAGCGCTGACTGCGAAATTCTGGCCTGGTCCGCTGACCGTTATACTAAACAAATGTAAAAATGTTCCATATGAAACAACGGGCGGTCTTGATACAGTCGCGATAAGAATGCCGAGGTGTGAGGCGGCAAAGCGCGTGATAGAGCTTTCGGGGGTTGCTGTCGCGGCGCCGAGTGCGAATCTTTCGGGCAAGCCGAGTCCTACCACTTTCAGACATTGTGTTGACGATATGATGGGCAGAGTTGACGCGATAGTTGACGGCGGAGACTGCGAAATCGGCGTTGAATCAACCGTAATTGATTTAAGCGGCGAAAAGCCGATTCTGCTTCGCCCGGGCGGGATTACTTATGAGCAGCTGAAAGAAGTATTGGGCGAGGTTGAAATAGTGACATCTGTCAAAGACGGTGAAAAGCCAAAATCGCCCGGGCTTAAATACAAGCATTATTCGCCCGAGGCAGAGGTTATAATTTTGTCGGGCAGTGCCGGGGACGTTGTCTCTTATGTTGAAAAGCAGGCGAAGACAGAAAAAACGGGAGTGCTTGTGTTTGACGAATTTCCGAAGTTTAACGGTGCGGTTTCGATTTCGCTCGGCAGCGTTAAAAATCCGAAAAATGCGGCACACAGGCTTTTTACCGCTCTGCGTGATATGGATAAAGCGGGTGTGACTAAGGTGTATGCTCCCGAAATCGGGACAAAAGGAGAATGGCGCGCTGTTCGCAACAGGCTGTATCGGGCTGCCGGAGGGCGCATTTTAAGCCTTTCGGATAATGATTCCGAAAGCCG
>USLC01000072.1 GCA_900555375.1 uncultured Eubacteriales bacterium | reverse complement strand
AGAAGTATGTCCCATTAAATTCATATCTCCGCGAAGAACCGAGCATAATCCTGTCCAGATAACCTCTATATTCCAGCCGAGAAGCCCGTATATAACAAATCTTGTAATCATATTACTATGTTTTCACATAAATCAAATAATATACAAGCCATTATATTCCAAAACCGTCTTCTCTGCTGAATATACATTTTGCTCTGCCCTGCGCAACAATAAAGTTATATTCAAGCTTTATCGAAAGTGTGTTAAGCCCCTCGTAAACCGCTCTTTGCATATGCATATCGGCAGGCGACGGGTTTAAAGAGCCGCCCGGATGATTGTGCGCAAGCATAATATAACTTGCGTGATTTGACAAGGCAAGCTTTGCTATGTAAGCAACAGTCGTGTTAACCTGACTTGCGTTTTCGGCAGATACCATATCTGTGGAAATAACCTTTTTAAACGAGTTTAAACTTACTATATACAAATACTCAACCGCTTTCCCGTGAAAAAGGCTGACTGCATATTTACTTGCTTTTTCTATATTATCGAGGGTGCTTCCGAAGTTGTACTTAAGCTCAAACCTCTCAACAGCTCCTGTTATATAAAGCAATGAATTAAGATATTCGGCAACTTTGGGGCCTACCCCTTTTATTTTCACCAATTCTTTTGGGTCTGCAATAAGAGCCGCGTAAACAGAACCGAACCTCTTTATAATCTCGTGCGCCGTTTCATTTGTATTACCTCTGGAAATCGGGTTGTATAAAATAACCTCAAGCTGTTCGTGCGGTTCAAGGCTTTCAAAGCCGAATCTTTTTATTCTGTCCCACATTCTTTGCCGATGATTGCTATGATATCCGTCATCCGTCTTTTTCCCGTTCTTCTCAGCGGGTTTACTTGTGTCACTTTGAGATTCTGTCTCACTTGAAACACTTTTCTCGGATTCTTTTTCTTCCATTTTTTATTCCCCTTATTTTACTCCTCTGCTTCCGGGCTTAACAAGCGGCTTACCCGTTTTGCAAATCGGACACTCATCGGGTTCATAGGACGTTATATCCATAGAAAACGCACTTTTATAAGGTACGCCGAAGTCGATTTTTCCGCCCGTTCTGTCAACGATTGAGCCGATACCGACAATCTCGCCGCCGCATTCTTTAACAAGTTCCATAACCTCGCGGACGCTTCCGCCTGTGGTGACAACGTCCTCAACTATCAGAACCCTTTGACCCTTGTCAATCGTAAAACCTCTGCGAAGCGTCATTTTTCCGTTCTCGCGCTCTGCAAATATATTTTTTACCCCAAGCTGCTTTCCTACCTCGTATGCCATCTGTATTGCGCCGATTGCGGGACCTATTACAACTTCTATATTATCATCTTTATATTTCTCTGCCAGCTCTGCGCAAAGCGGAACGCTGTATTTTGCATTTTGAAAAATCTTTGCACACTGCATATATCTGTCGCTGTGTCTGCCCGATGTAAGCAAAAAGTGACCCTCAAGCAAAACCTCTGCCTCTTTCAGCATTTCAATAATTTCTGAACTTGTCATATAATCTACCCCTTTTTGTTTATTATAAAATTTAATAAAGCTCCGCTTTGCCCACTATATCGCGGACGCTCGCTATTTTATTTCTGTTAAGATAATCTTCTATTCCGTCTCTTACCTTAATCCACGCAAGCGGGTCAACAAAGCCCGCGGTTCCCACCGCAACCGCCGACGCGCCTGCCAGCATAAACTCTATCGCATCATCGCCGTTTGAAATTCCGCCCATTCCTATAATAGGAAGCGAAACGGCGCGGTATACCTGACTTACCATTCGTACTGCGACCGGCTTGACCGCGGGGCCCGAAAGTCCGCCCATATTATTTTTAAGTATCGGTCTGCGCGTATTTATGTCTATTCTCATTCCAAGCAGAGTGTTTATAAGCGAAAGTGCGTCCGCTCCGCCCGCTTCGGCGGCACGCGCAATCTCACAGATATCCGTCACGTTTGGCGAAAGCTTAACTATAAGCGGCCGCTTTGATACATCTTTTACACGTCTTGTTATCTCTTCTGTCATCTTCGGGTCGGTGCCGAAAGCCATTCCGCCGACTTTCACGTTCGGACAGGAAATATTAAGCTCGTACATATCCACGCTGCCGCCAAGCAATTCCGCTGCCTTTACATAATCGTCAACCGAGCTTCCGCAAATGTTTGCAATAAGCCTTGTGTCATACTTTTTAAGCTTCGGCAGATAATTGTCGATAAAATACCCGACCCCCGGATTCTGCAAACCCACGCTGTTTAAAATTCCCATAGGCGTTTCGGCAATTCTCGGTGATGGGTTTCCCTGCCTCGGGACAGCCGAAAGAGCCTTAAGGCAAACCGCACCAAGCTCTGACAGGTCAAAATATTCTGCGTATTCTTCTCCGAAGCCGAAAGTTCCCGAGCCCGTCGTAACGGGATTTTTCCATTCAACCCCGGCTATGTTTACACTTAAATCAGCCATTCCACTCCACCTCCGAGGCATTGAATACGGGTCCGTCCTTGCAGACGCGCTTACGCTGTCCGCCGACAGTACAGGCACACGTTACACACGCGCCGATGCCGCAGCCCATTCTCTCTTCAAGCGAGACGCGCGCCTCTGTTCCTGCCGCGGCAGACACCTCTGCAACGGCTTTCATCATCGGCATAGGCCCGCACGTATAAACCATATCTATCTTATAATCTTTAAACGCAGTCTTAAGCAAATCCGTCACAAGTCCGTGATATCCAAAGCTTCCGTCATCGGTCGCGGCAAACACATTATCCGTATACTTCTTAAACTCATCAAGAAGCACAATGTCGCTTTCCGACCTGAAGCCAAGCAGAACAACCGCCTTTTGTCCAAGCTTTTTCGCCGCCTCAAGCAGAGGAAAGATTCCTATTCCGCCGCCGACCAACGCCGAATAATTTTCTGTCTTATTAATATTAAAACCGTTGCCGAGAGGGCCGAGTATGTCAAGAACTTCACCTTCCCCACGCTTTGAAAGCGCATCTGTCCCCTTTCCCTTTACCTGAAAGATAAAACGTATCTCTTCGCCGTTCTTTACCTCGCAGACGCTTATCGGTCTGCGCAGATATGCGTCTCCCCCGCACAATATGTGCAAAAACTGACCCGGCTTTGTTTTCTCCGCCATCTCGGGGCATCTGACGGTAAAATCAAAAATGTTTTCTTTTATTTTTTCTTTTTTTGTTATAACGCAGTTCAAAACAATCTCTCCTACTTCAAAACGCTCAGTATGTCGTCTCTCATTCTTAACGCCTCTGCCCTTGCCGCATCGCCGACAGTACCGCCGTTTTTCATATACGCGCACATAATCGACCGCGAAGCGTTTACGATTGCGCCCAGCCCGTCCTCGTTAAAGCAGGGTTTAACATCTTTTGCTCCACCGCCCTGTGCTCCGTAGCCCGGCACAAGGAAGTAGGTTCTCGGCATAAGCCGTCTCAGCTGTTCCGCCTGCTCGGGATAAGTTGCGCCCACAACCGCGCCCACGCTGCTGTAACCGTGCGTTCCGACAACGCTGCTGCCCCACTCTTTTACAAGCTCTGCCATATGCTCGTATATATGCTTGCCGCCCGATTTCAAATCCTGAAGCTCTCCCGATGACTTGTTTGACGTTTTTACAAGCACAAATATGCCTTTTTGATTTTCCTCACACTGCTTCACGAAGGGGGCGATTCCGTCTGTTCCCAGATACGGATTTACCGTCATACAATCCGCGTCAAATGCCGCGGTCTCGGTATCCCCTATCTTTGTCTTGCCGAGATACGCAGACGCGTATGCCTCCGAGGTTGCGCCGATATCGCCCCTTTTTGCGTCAAGAATAACATACATTCCGTTTGACTTTGCATAGTCAATGGTCTTTTTAAGGCACTTTATACCCTCTGCCCCATACATTTCATAATACGCCGCCTGCGGCTTAACTGCCGGGACAATATCGCACAGATGGTCGATAAGCGTTTTGTTAAACTCAAACAAAGCATTTGCTGCACCCTCAAACGTTTCGCCGTACTTTTTAAAAGCCTCTTGCTTTATGTCATCGGGAATATAGTCAAGCTTTGGGTCAAGCCCCGCAACCGTAGGGTTATTTTTCTCTTTAATCTTATTTATCAATATATCTATCATAAAATGCCTCCCTCTTATGTTTAATATTTCCTATATGCCTGCAAATTAATCACGATAAACCGTTTTTCCTCCGTTTATCGTACGGCGAACCTTTCCGAAGAGCTTCCAACCGTCATACGGAGAGTTTTTGCCCTTTGTTTCAAATTCGTCCACGTTTACCGTAAACTCATTATTTATATCAAAAAGCACAATATCCGCCGGAGCGCCCACATTTAACGTTCCTCTGTCAGAGCCGATTATCGCCGCAGGCTTTGTGCTCATACAGTCGATAAGCTGTATAAGAGACATTCTGCCCGTTTTTACAAGGTAGGTATAGCCAAGCGCAAGCGAGGTTTCAAGCCCCACAATTCCGTTGGCAGCTTTTTCAAACTCAACTCGCTTATCGTCAACGTGGTGCGGCGCGTGGTCTGTCGCTATCGAATCTATTGTTCCGTCACACAAGCCGCATATTATCGCCTCAACATCCTCATCATCACGGAGAGGCGGGTTCATCTTTGCATTTGTGTTAAACCCGTCGCACGCCTTGTCCGTCAAGGTGAAGTAGTGCGGCGCCGTCTCGGCTGTAATCCTTGCCCCTCTTGCCTTTGCCGCGCGAACCGCCTCGATTGAATTTTTTGTGCTGACGTGGCAGATATGAAGTCTTGCGTCAAGCTCTTCGGCAAGCAGAATGTCACGGCTTACCGCCGCGCTCTCCGCCGACTTGGGAATGCCGCGAAGCCCGAGAAACGTTGCCGTATATCCGTCATTCATACTTCCGTTGTCAACCAGCGCCAAATCCTCGCTGTGCGACATTATCGGCATATCAAGCATCTTTGAATATTCCAGCGCGCGCCGCATAATCATCGATGATGACACGGGCTTTCCGTCATCGGAAAAAGCCGACGCGCCCGCTTCTTTAAGCTCTGCCATCTCTGTAAGCTCTTCGCCTTTTTGACCCTTTGTGATACACGCGGTTGTCAGTACATTTACAAGTCCCGTCTTTTTACCTTTATTTATAACATACTCGACCAAAGCGGCATTGTCTATCGGCGG
>USLC01000071.1 GCA_900555375.1 uncultured Eubacteriales bacterium | reverse complement strand
CTTCGAAAGTATTTGTGATAAATAATGCGGACGATTTGAAAAATCTTGGCGGACAGGAGATTGTCGGCACGATAGAGCTTGCCGCTGATATTGATATGTCAGGGGTTGATATGCAGCCGATTAAGTCGCTGACGGGAAGCTTTTTCGGCAACGGTTACATAATATCAAATTTAACGATAAATAAAGAATTAGATAGCTACGCTTCTGAAACAGGTGTGGCTTTATTTGAAAAGTTCAGCGGTGATGTAAAAGTTTCAGATGTTATATTAGAAAACACAAACATCACTATGACAAGTGCAAAATCTGCATCAGTAGCGGTTTTTGCAGCGGAAGTACCGAGTGATGGAACTGTTGAATTTAAGAATTGCGGTATAGTTGGCGGGGCTGTTAAAGGAACATACAAAAAAAGCAGATACTCAGAGACAATAAAAGCGGGCTCATTTTTGGGAAATGTATCATCTTCATCAGTTGATATCAAAAATTGCTTTAGTACAATAAACGTTCAATATGACAAAACATCAACTGAAAATACAAATTATGCGGGCGGATTAATAGGATATATAGCAGGGACTTCATTTAACTTAGAACAATCAGCGGTAGTTGCTGATGTTACTGCTGGTACATCCTACGGCTATTGCGGAGGATTTGTCGGGGGAATAATAGACAGCCAATCAAGCTTTAGTCTAAAGAGTTCTTTTTTTGCCGGCACAGTTACGGGAAATAAAAAATATAGGTTTGCATATAACGGAACAAGCAGTTATTCAAGACCCACAATTGATGTAGATAAGTGTTATTATAACAGCGATAAAAATAAGTCCGCTTCATCGTATTCTCAGGTGGAATGCTTCTCTCAATCCGCAAACGGAAACGGCGTAGGAATCACCACAGATGGCTTTAAAACTCTTGTGATCGATGGCTTTATGATTGCGGATGATTATCCTTATCCCACTTGGTATGTAAATAAAGACGGAGAGCATACCCTTACGGTAAATGTGTCTCCGACAGAAGCTGTTCCCGCTCTTTATGATGATAGCGGCAGCCCTGTTGAGTTAACGCAGGATGTGGAAAACAGCGATAAATATACCTGCAATGTAACCAAAGGAAAGTATAGTCTGACTGTTACCCCGCCGGAGGGCGATACGGAACACGGCGCAAAGACAACAGATGTTTACTTCGGCAGAGCCGATAAGACAATTAACGTTGTACTTACCGCAAAAACATATAACGTAAGCTTCAATGTAACCCCTGCTTCGGCTGATTTTAAGCTGTACAAAGACGATAAAGAAATGACCGCAAGCGAAGAGGGTACAAATAATTATGTGTTAACGGCGGGGGATTATTCTTACACGGCGTCTGATTTTGGATATGTTACAAAAAACGGAACGATAACCGTAACGGATGACTGTAATGAAACAGTAAATCTTGAAGAGACCGAGAGATATAATTTTAAGTTTAATGTTTATCCGTCTTCGGCAAAGGCTTCGGTTAAGCTTAATCGTGCGGACGGCGATAAAAGAGAAATGTCTCCGCAAAGCGGATTTGCTTACAGCTTACCCGCAGCCGAGTATGACTATGAGATTACGGCGGACGGATATAAAACAAAGACAGGAAGCATAACGATTCCGGATTCTGACGAGATAATTCTTACGCTTGTGTCGGGAGACAGCTGGGACGGAACAATCGCAAAAAAGCTTTCGGGTAAGGGAACAGAGGAAGAACCGTATGAGATTTCAAACGGGGCAGAGCTTGCGTTTGTATCAAACGAGCTTGCGAACAGTATAAACAGCGGCTATGCATCGGCATATTACATCTTAACAGCCGATATTGATTTGGGATATCAGGTCTGGACGCCTATAGGTAAAACATCGGTTTATGCATTTAAAGGTCATTTTGACGGACAAGGTCATAAAATTATCGGACTTAATGTTTCAAACACAAACAACAGTGTTTATGCGTACTATGGCTTGTTCGGCTATCTGACAAATGCCGAGGTCAAGAATCTGACTGTTTGCGGCGAAATATACTGTGACGAGGGTAGTGCGTCTGTCGGAAGTATTGCCGCAACGGCAACCGGAAACACAACAATTTCCAACTGCGCAAGTGCGGTTTCTGTTTCGGCAAAGGCGGGCTCGACCGTCGGCGGAATTGTCGGACTTTGTATGAAGGACAATGACATCGGTTACCAATGGATTGACAATGCCGTTAAAGTAACGGGGTGTATGAACAAGGGTAACATTTTGATGTACGGAGAGGACAAGAATCAGTTCTCGCAGGGGACTGCCGGCGGTGTTGTCGGCTACAGCAAAAATTGCGTTCAGATAGAGAACAGCTGTAATCTGGGCAGCGTTACAGGAGCGAATGCGGCGGCAGGTATCTGCGGAGAAGTAGGCTCGCCTCGGGGAGATAACTCGCATCCTTACGTAAAGAACTGTTATAATGCAGGAGAGGTAACGGGCAAAATCGGTGCGTATCCCATATACAAGGGAAGCCTTGGACAGAATTATGTTACAAATTGTTATTCGGTTACTGCCGGAACAGAGGAAAACAAGTACGTTGAAATAAAGACCGCCGATGAATTAAAGTCAGATGATATCCTGACCGCGCTTAACAGCGGAAGCGAAAGCCCGATATGGCAGACAGATGAGGATATTAACTCGGGATATCCTTATCAGATAGGTGTTACCGTTCCCGAGGGAGATAAAAAGCTGTCAGCCGAGGCAGAAAAGTATGTTGACGTTTTGGCTGTTTCTTCAGCTGCCGAGGTCGGAGACATATTCAGCCTTGTAAAGGACGGACAGACACCCGATGCGGATGTAAATATAAAGATTTTGACAGACAGCGAGTATGTTGCACGCGCGGCGGGCGGCAAAATCAAGCTTATAAAGAAGAATGAGACAAGTACTGCGATAACAGAGACGGCGACCATTCTTCTGACGGGCGATGAAGGACAGATAAGAAGAGAAGTAAAGGTTATAATCGCGCCCGATGCCTCGGCAAGGCAGAAGCTTATGAATACTCTTGCCGGAATATACGCGTCAAAAACGCTTCCCGACGAATGGGTTGTGTTTGATATGGCGGCATATAACAGAGTTAACACCGATGAAAACGCACCTAAAATTTCTGAAGATGCGAAGCAGAATTACATCAATCTTGCAATAGATTCTTTGAACAAGAGCTACACGCTTGCAACCGACAGAGCAAAAGCAGAGGTTATATTAAGTGCGATAGCCGTTGACTCTACAAAGCTTTATCCCGTAAATTCAAACACGCCGATAAACAATGCAGAGCTTTTGAGAAAAGAAAGCTTCGGAGACGACTATACAACTGCAATCTGGACGCTTTTGGCTGACCTTCAGGGCAACGTAAAGCTTGATAAAGCTCAGGTTAAAACACTTGTAAACGCCTTGCTGAAAAATCAGAATGAGAACGGCGTATTCAGTTACAGATACGGATTGAACACATATACAGATGTAGATTCTACCGGCTGGGCGCTTGCGGCTCTTGCAAGATTTCCCGCCGATAATAATGATACATACGGCGTTGCAGCAGACGCAAAGAAGTTTATAGATAAGGCGCTTGACGGTCTTTCAAACGAGCTTGGCGAAAACGGTTCGTACGGAAATATAAATTCAGACTCTATGGTTATCACGGGTCTTACCGCTCTTGGAATCAATCCGTCGTCAGAAAGCAGATTTGTTAAAAACGGCTGCAGCCTCGGCGATGCACCTATGCTTTATGTAAACAGCGCAGGAAACGGATTTGTGTCCGCTTATGTATCGGGCGACCAGGGAGAAAAGCTTTCGGCACAGGCAACCGAGCAGGGTTTCAGAGGTCTTGTTGCTCTTGAGGCATTTGAAAAGTGCGGAAACAAGGCATATAATATATATGTTCCGACAATTATAACAAAGGCAGACCCGTCAGAACCGAGCGACCCGTCAGAGCCGAAGCCTGCTCCTGTACCTGATACGGTTAAAAAAGCCCCTGCAAAGGCAACGGGAACGGGCAGCGTTGAAACACCTGCCGAACCTTCAGAATCAGCTAAAAACATCAAGGTAAGCATTGAGATAAACGGATTAAACGGAAACTGGATAAGTGTTTCGGATACTGAGATTAAGTCGGGCTCGGCTGTATATCATCTTTTGAAGAGTGTAGCAGAGAAAAATGATATAATCGTTGATGGCTTAAACAAAGGATATGTTAAGTCTATGACATATAAAAACGAAACTCTTGCCGAGTTTTCAAAGGGTCAGAACAGCGGCTGGTTATACTATGTGAACGGAGAACTTCCGCAGGTTGGCATAAACGACTATATTTTAAAAGACGGAGACAAGGTTGAGTTTAAGTATACGGCGGATTATACAGTTGAACCCGGAATGGGAAGTATGTCAGGCGGCGGCAAGAAAAATAACGCCGGTACGGGTGCTGCTGCGGGCGGAAGCGCAGATGCCGATAAGTCGAATCAGGGTAACCAAAGTGAATCAAGGGGATTTAACGATGTTAAGCCCGATGACTGGTTTAGTGCAGCCGTAAGCTTTGTTTGCGGAAAGAATATTATGCGCGGCACAAGCGAAAGCGAGTTTGAACCGAATAGTATTTTAAACAGAGCGATGTTTGTAACCGCTCTGTATCGCATAGAAAACGAGCCTTCGGCAAGCGGAGTTAAATTTACCGATATTGCAGACGGCGAATGGTATACAAAAGCTGTTGCTTGGGCAACCGAAAACGGAATTGTAAACGGAGTTTCAGATACCGAGTTTGCCCCCGATGAGAACATCACGCGTGAACAGATGGCGGCGATAATCTATCGTTATATTAAGTTTAAAGGCGGCGACTTATCCGCTTTTGAAAACACGGATATCTCGGCATTTGACGATTACGATGATATATCTGATTATGCAATAGACGCGCTTTGTTATGCAAACGGCGCGGGACTGATATCGGGCAGAAGCGAAAGCACGCTTAACCCGAACGGAACGGCAACAAGAGCCGAGGCGGCAACGGTTATTATGAGAATGTTTGACAAGAATATTTTGGCGGCGAACGCAGCCGAATAATAAATGATTAAAAGCGCGGAGCAGGTAAAAATGCTCCGCGCTTTTAAAATGCAAAAAAGTTATATAAAATTATTTGCTGAACTTATACTCGGTTGTGCTGTCGAATTTTTCGCCCGC
>USLC01000070.1 GCA_900555375.1 uncultured Eubacteriales bacterium | reverse complement strand
GGTCACTAAGCCACATTACGGCGTCTAACGCATATTCGGAAATATCATCCGTATCCGTAAAGTTCGGCTTGCCGTAGACAGAGGTATCGTGCCCTTTAAATGTCAGATAACGATAGATAATCGCCGCCATCTGTTCACGTGTGATATTGTCATTTGGTGCAAACTCTGTGTCGGTTACTCCGTTTACGATGCCGTTCTTGTTTGCCCAGGCAACCGCCTTAGAATACCAGTTGCCCGCTTGCACATCGGTAAACGCCGAAATACCGGCTGTGGGCTCGTTCTCAAGACGATAGAGGATTGTTACAAACATAGCGCGTGTTACTTCGGAATCAGGCTCAAAAATGTTTGTATCGGTTCCTTTCATTAATCCGTTTTGGTATGCATACATTACATAGTCATAGAACCAATCATCGCTGCTTACATCGGTAAACGGATTTGATGTCGGCGGCTTATAGGTTATGTTGCTGCCGCCCGAGCTTCCCGAACCGCCCGATGCATTGTTACCCTCATCGGGAGCGGGAGTGGGAGGAGGCGTCGGCTCATCGTCCGAATCATCATTTGTTCCGCCGAGAACAGCGTAGGCATTCTCTCCGTCAAGCGAGGCAACTATAAATCCGTTTACCTTTTGACTTGACATAAGGCTGTTGCTGTTGCTTATTTCCGCGCTTCCCGATACCGTTGAAACATTCCAGTCAACTCGGTTGGCTGCCGCGCTGTCATCATTTATGTCAATGTATCTGTCTCCTTGCTTAAGTTTAAGCGAAAGCTGTCCGCCGCTGCCTGCGTCAATCTTCTTTTGACTGTGGTCAGCGCCGTTTAAGAATACGGCAAGGCTTGCATTTGGGTTGCCGAGCGCGCTGTTGGTAAGCGACAGAGTTATAGGTGCGGTTTCATTTCCGATTTTGTCTTTGGCGTATATCATTATATTTTGATATGCCTTTGAAGAATCGAGGGTTATACTTTTCTCAAACTCTTGACTGTTGGTTATATTAACTGCCTGTGGTTCTTTTCCCTCGGCACAGATATAAACGGTTGCGCCGTTGTCGCTTATACCCTTGACAGTAACAGAACTGTCAAAGAAGCCTCCGTTTGACGGACTGCTTATCTGAAGCCTCGGTGCAAGAGTGTCAACAGTAAATATATATTTTTCTGTTGTGCCGTCACCGCTGTTGTTTTCGCCTTTAAAGGTAATGGTGTGACTTCCGTCAGTTAAGCCTTTCAGAGTAATTGTTTCGGCCGTTGCTTGATTCAAGCTGCCCGATTGCTCTCCGTTGTCGAGGTTCCACGTGCCGCTGACTGGCATATCAGAGGTAAAGCTTATCGAAACATCAGATGAGTTTACCGTATCGGTTTCATCTATAAATTGGCTGCCGTTAGCCTTTAATTTGATGTTTGCCTTTTTGGGTGCGGTCATTGTAAGCGGGTTGCTGAGCGTCTCCTCTGACAGTATCTGTATGTCGGATTTATCGGAGTTTTTGTATCCTATAAGCCCGACTTTGTACTGTTTATCAGCTGACAGACCGAGAATTTCACTCTTTTGTGTAATCTTAGCCTTTTTGTCATCAGACAGTTTTTCATAATAGTTATAGCTTATTTCTTTTCCGCTTTCATCTGTATAAACGGTTTTGGAATATTGCCCTCCGACGGTTATAATGCCGTTTTCATCGGCTGATGCATCGACATTATTAAATATGGTCGGTGTTGCCTTTCCGTCAGCTATTTCATAGACGGTTGCTTTAAATCCGTCATATTTAGCTGCATTTGTGACATTTAGGTCAATGCTGTAGTCACCGCCGAGACTTGTCGAAAATTCGGGCTTTGTCGGCTGTTTTGAATTTGTATACAAAAGCTTTTCAGCGGCATCAATAATCGGATTGGAGCTCTCGTCGGCGGACTTTGCAACCGCACGTATCGTATATGTTCCGCTCGGCATATTTTCGGGTATGCTGATAGTTGCATTTCCGCCATTTATGGCAGTTTTAGCACTTGTTTTGTAAAGCGGATATGCTTCGCCGTTAGCGTCTGTCGCGTATATGGCAAGCTCGCTGAATTTATCCAAATCGCCGCTCCACGTTACTTTTGAAGTCCCGTCAAACGTTAATGTGTCGAGTGTCGGCAGTTTTGCAATCCCGTAAAGGGTCAGCGTTGATGTAACAGGGGTTGTTACGGTTAAATTTTGGTTAAAGTAGTTACAATCGGTAACCGTCACGGTAAGAGTACCCTGTTTGCTATCTTTATCCCAGTTAAAGGACGCATTTGCATTTGCGTTCTTAGGGTCATCCGCCTTAAGCTCCGGAATCAGCATAGTAAGCGGATAGCCGGCAATTTTAACATTGTCGGCATAATATTTGGCCGATGCCTCATCGGGCGCGCTGAACACAACGGTAAGAATACCGTTGTCGTTATTATATCTTCCGAAGTTTACAGTATGGGTCTTTTTGCCCGCCTGTGATTTAACACTTGCGCCGCTTGAAGCTCTTAAAATCGGCTGATTGTTTGCAGCGAGAGTGCGAATGCCGTTGTTCACGCTCATATAAAGAGTTTTTCCGGTTGAACCGTCAATATATACCGGAACAGCCTTAAGCGACCGCATTGAAAACGGTTCTATTGTTGCCTCGGGCGCGTCATACTTGCCAAAAGCAAAGTCAACATCACCGCCCCAATAATAAGTTACGCCTGCGTCAAGCTTTAAAACGTGAAGAGCACCCCAGATTTTTTGAGCATTTATGCCAAGGTCGGCTGAACCGATTTCTTTTCCGCCGAAAATCGGAATTTTATCCGGAATAGATACGCTTGCTGTGGCAAAGCCCTCCCAGAAATACTTTCCGGTTTGTTGGTCCTTTTCAACAATTATACTTCCCTTACCCTCGATTGCGTCAAGGATGTCAAGATAAACTGCTGCAGCAAACTTAAGCTCGGGATACCATTGACAATTTATGCCTGCATAGTTTAAAAGACTGATTCCCGCGATTTCAACATCAGACAGTCCTATGCTAAACGCCCGCGGACTTATGCTTAAATCACCCCTTGCCGAGAGAACATCAAACAATGCAAACTGTCCGCTGAGCAAAAGCGTAATCGGCGGTACCGACGAGCTTGGATAAATCGTCTCATATAGATTGTCTATTCCTCCGCCCGCGCCCTTTATCCAGAATATTCCGAAGCCGTCTACATTTATTCCGGGGGTAAATCCTCCCGCATAGAAGTAGAGCTTGTCGGGAATAGGAATACCGTTATGGCTTCTAAGGGTGATTGCCGCCTCCATTTGAAAGGCAAGCATATCCGCTGTTCCCTCAACGCCGATTGTGTATTCTTTGTTCATTACTTTAAGGTTAAGCGTTCCTTCAATGCTCGGCAGACCGTCGGCGTATGACGGGATTCCGACCTCAACCGAGGTGTTAAAGCCTATAAATCCGCTGCCGAAAAGAATATCGTGGATATAAAGGCTAAGGTTTCCGCCTTCGGCTTCCTCCCAGGCCTCCTGGTCCTCTGCATATCTGTCTTGAACGTCTCTTAACTGCTCGGGTGTGTAGTTGCTTTTAGCAAGCTTAAGCTGAGCGACCTCCATAGCGGACGTTTTTCTTTCGCCCCACTTAAAGTTTGACGGAACAAGAAAATCGGGCGACAGTTGTGCGCCGAATGCGATTATCCGCTGTTTTGGGGTTTTTGAAGTTACCGTGCCGTCTTCAAGCGCCATCTGACCGAACTGACAATAGCGGAACTCCATAATCATTCCGGCAATTGTTTGAGCCGTGCTTGCCGCACCGGGCCATATAAGAGTGATACCGTTAGTGTTTGCCACGCTATTTTCAACATCATCGGTCGGTTCACCCTCATTGGTATACTGAAGAAGAGTTGACTCTGAGCCGTTTTCAAATGATGATATCGCGCACACGCCGCTCCAGACCTTGGTTCGCGCCCCGGTGGTATACACCTCACCGTCAATATCTACGTTTATTACCTGCTCATCGGTGTCGGGATTTTCGACGGAAATTGTAACGGTTCCCTTTTCGACGTCGAGGCAGTCACTTATATTGATTGTGCTTTTTGCCTTTCGGTCAACTGTTTCAAGTGAAACCGCCTCGGCTTCAACAAGCTTTCCGCCCTCGTATTTTAAGTTGAAATCGCCGCGGAACTCCAGCAAAACAACATTTTGGGGGTCGTTGCACTTTTTCTTATAATCATTTTCGTCCCGATATGTCTTTAAAGCGTATTTATCGGTATGGCCATCCCTGTCGGTGCCTGCCTTTTCGATTGTAACAACGCCGTAAGAGCCGCCCTGATACGCTATATCATCGCTGACGCTGAAACGTAGTGCGTCAGATGTTACATCGTGCTTTGAAGTATCCTTCATATCAAAGACAATCTGATAAGTTCCAACACTCATTTCCTCGTCAAGAATCAAATCGGCGGTGTTTTTATCGGCATCCAAAATAAAGTTGTTTGACGGGACGGTCAGTGTTCTGCCGCCGTCCGCGGGGACAAGCTTTATGTCATATTCTGCCGTGTTCTTTAAAAGCTTAAAATTCTGACCGGCAAGGTATATGTGCCTTGTGCCTTTGTTATAGATGACTTCGGGGTTAAGGCTTACAAAAGACACTCTGTCGCCCGAAGCGCCGGGGCAGAGGAGGTAGGTGCTTCGCGTGCCTATCTGCTTTTCCGACAAAAGTTTTGTGTCAGTTCCGCTTACATCAAAGCACCTAAGCTCTATCTTTCTGTAGTCGGTGCTGCTGAGAGGTACGGCGTTTAGCTTAAAGTTAATCTGTCTTTCTTCACCGGCGTTAAAATCCAGTATCTCTATTGAATACGGGTTTGAGTATGACGCGGTTTCTTCAAGCCCGCCGGAGAGATTATATGGGGTGATTCCCTCCTGCGGGTAGATTGCAACGGCTATCTGCGAAAGGTTTGAACCGGATATGTTTTTTACCTGTGCCGAAACGGTGAAGTCACCGTCTTTTCCACCGCTTACTTGCGATATGTACGCATCCTTTGCCGCATTAAGCTGCATAGCGCCAAGCTCTGATGAGAAGTTTATCGAAACTTTGTCGGCGTTGTTTACCTGCGCGTTTGAGTATACGCCGTAGTTGGTTGAAATAGTACTTGCCGATGACGATGCCGCACCCATATCAAAGTAGAGGGCATACGCGCTGTCGGCGGTGAGGTACTTCTCGTTATACTGATTTGTAAAGGTAAGTGATGTGTCGGGCGTAAAGTCAAAAACTGTCGCCGCAAGGTTGTTCCAATGACCGAAGGCAAGTCGATACGGCT
>USLC01000069.1 GCA_900555375.1 uncultured Eubacteriales bacterium | reverse complement strand
TCACGAAACCGCCGCCCGAATGAGCAATATAATGCGCGTCGATAACTTATAGATTATATATCGGCGCTTAAGCATACGGGGTTAACCCCGCATGCTTAAGCTGATGTCAGTTTACATATTTATAGCCGGCTCTTTCAACTATGGCTTTAATCTTTGCGTTGTCAAACGGCTGTTTTGAATAGACCTCGGCAAGGTTCTTTTTAAGATTTACTTTTGCAAAATATCCGTTGTTGTTAAAGGCGTTTTCCACGCGCAGCTTGCAGTGCGAGCAAGTCATACCGTCTATATGTACGTCCGCCTTGTACGGATAGTGTGATAAATCGCTGTCATCGGGCTTTATGCGGATATCGCCGCCCCCGCCGTCGCAGCATCCGTCTTTCAGCTTTTTGACATAGCTGAAGATTGCGTATATACATATCGCGGCGATAATTATACAAATTATAATTGTTGACATATGCCGTCACTCCTTAATACTTTATAATGTGGTTAGATTTAACTAACTATATTATAAAACTTTATTTTACGGTTGTCAATAGCCGCAAAGAATTTTTATTAAAATCGGGTAAATTTTTTGTGCGGAGGAGTGCGGGTAATACTTTGGTATTAGATTTAATAAAATTTTACAAAAACTAAAAAAACAGCTTGCTTTTTAAATTAAATATGTTATAATTGGTATATAAACCATTTTGAATACGGGAGGTGATTTTTATAGCGAGAAGATATAACAGCGAAGAGTCAAAAAAGCGTATACTTTCGGCGTGCGTCAGGCTTTTTATCGAAAAGGGGTATCACAGCACAACCATTTCCGAAATCTTAAAGGAGGCGGATGTTACCGCGTCCACTTTTCAGAATATTTTTCGTACCAAGGACGGCGTTTTGATGGATTTGACCGAGTTTATGTTTAAAATACAGTTCGAGACGGCGAAGAAGCTTGTGGGGGCTGGCTTAAAGCCTATTTACATATACGCGGTCGAAACATCGATTCAGATGACTCTGGCAGAGCTTAACGAGAATTTGAGAGATGTGTATGTTGAGGCATACTCAAACGAACAAACGTGCGAATATATTTTTGAACATACTTCAAAGGAATTGCATAAAATATTCGGGGCGTATATGGGCGAGTGTACCGAAAGCGATTTTTACGAACTTGAGATAGGCTCGGCGGGGATTATGCGAAACTATATGGTAAAAAAGTGTGATATGTATTTTACGCTAGAGAAAAAGCTTGAAAGATTTCTTATGATGAGTTTTTGCGTGTATAATGTGCCGAGAGAAGAGGCGGAGGAGGCTGTCGCCTTTGTGCTTAAAACCGACATAAGAAAGACGGCAAATCAGATTATGCAGGATTTGTTTAAAGCCCTTGCGATGAACTTCGGTTTTGAGCTTGGAGAGGAGTTATAATAATAAATTTATATAAACTAATATAAACTAAAATCAAGGAGGAAATTTAAATGAACAGAAAAATAGTATCGGTGATATTATCGTTTTGCCTCATTATTTGCGCGCTTCCGCTCAATATTTTTGCGGCGGATGACCAATATGAAACGCTTACCCTTAACGGCGGCAAAACACTTGTTCTGCAAAATGAGTACATAAGCTTTTATTTCTACGATTTGCAATACCAAACCTATACGGCAACGGTTCCGAGGGCAATCGCAAAGGAGATAGCCGAGCCTTTTACACAGGATCTTCAAGCCCCCGGCTGCGAATTTAATGTTTTTACCGGCGGAGGAAATAAGAAGACAACCTATCCGTCTGTCACACTGCAAAAGGCGGAGTTTGTATCCGAAACTCCGAACGGAAAAAATCCCGCAATTAAAGCAGACTACAACATGGACATAGGTCTGTACGATATTCCCGGAACTCCGTACGGCACAAGAATACCGGCAAAAGTAACGGTTTATCACGAGCTTGTATGTCTTGACAAAAAGGATAAAACGGCTTGGGGCGTTTTGACAACCGTCGGCGAAATACAAATGAACAGCGATGCTTTATTCGGACATGATTTTTACTTTGAGTGGTGGTATGTGATAAACAGTTTCACCGGTATGGGACACGATGATATCGCAAACAGCCCCGGAGGTCCGGCGATTAAGATGGATCGCACAACAGTAACCGAAAGCGGCGAAAAAACAACGAAAAGCTCGGTTGTAACAGGCAAAATCGATGATATGTCAACGAAGCACGTTCCAAAAGGGTATACCTCTTGGGGAGATATAGACGGCGTTTATGTTAATGAGCTTTATACAGACGCCTATCCGTGGGCAAATCCGTTTGTCGGTCTGTCCGATTACTACGAAAAGTACGATATTGTGTACTGCGGAAAATCTCCGCGGCGTGTAAGTCTGCCGCAGACAGTTACTGTGCAGCCAAACGATTTCCCCATCAGAACATATGTGGAAAGCAAAAGCTACTGCGGTTTTGACATTGACGGAAATACAGGAATGTCGGTCGGTGCACAGTATCTGTGGGGATTTCGTGATTTAAAAACGCTGAGCGAAGAGCTTCCCACAAAGCCTGACGAAATATCGTCAAGCTTTTCCGCAAAGCGCCTTGCGGCGTTTGAGTCGAACGGCGCAATTACCGTTGAATATGTTTCGGATGAAGCCGCGCTTGAAAGTCTGAAAAAGAAATACAAAGCGTCACCCGTTGCTCAAATCGGCGGAGAGTATGAAAGCACAAACGGCTCTTCCTTTGTGTTTACGGACGGCGCGGCAATGCTTTCACCGTCCGTGACGGCAACATGGAACAAAAATGCCGGCGGAAAGCTGATTATTCACAAGGACGGACGTATCGAGCAGCACGGCGTTAATTTGAACGCTCCGTCATTCAAATTCTATCAGCCGCAAAACGGCGCGGAAGACTCTTTAAAAATTACACTTTCAAAAGAAGGCTTTGAGTTTGATATCGATGCGGACAAAAATGACGCGATAATTTTTATTGATATTCCGTATGCAACCGCAAAGCTGGAAAAAGCGTCTGCGGATGCGGACGGCAACCTCGTTTTCAATGGCGCAGTCGGATTTAAAACAGTATTTGACGGCGCTGAATTTTCACTTGAAAAGCTGGGCTACGGCTTAACGGAAAAGACAGCAGGCGGCAAAAAGACGTATGAATTTAAGGTTAACGGCGTAAAAGCAAAGGGCAGCTTTGACACCGCCAAGATGATGGCATTAGAGCTTGCAAAGGTTGAGGGTGAGGTCAACACCTTTAAGGGTGAGGAGCTGTATGCTTTCAGCCTTGAACTGAATGCCTTTGACCTGTTTGAAACCGAGGCTTCGCTTGCTCTTGAGCGCAGTAAAAACGGCGCTCTCATTCCCGATGAGTTATGGTTTTATGTAAAAGCGTCACCCGGAATTGTGCTTGTTCCGCCTATTCCGATAGGGCAGCTTAACGGCGGCGGTGCAGGCTTTAAAGACCTTGCCGCAACGGTAAACGGAAATTATATTGCTATACCTCCGATTAAACTGCGCGGTGCGCTGACGGGCACATATCTTCATCTTATAGAGGGAACGGGCAATGTTGTTCTGGGACCGAGCGAGATTTCATTAAAGGCAAACGATGTTAACATTGTGGGTGCCGGAAAAGCGACCCAGATTATCGACAGCTTCGGCTATTCCTTAAAATTAAACGGACAGGAACGCAGCTACAAAGGAAATACATATACAGGTATATATTTTGGCGGTTCAAAAGAGCTTGCATTAAATCTGCCGAGTAAACAGATAGACGTTATAGCGGTCAACACGGCCATTGAGATGGGTGCATTTGGCGGCGTGAACGCTGCCAAAAATCAAGTGTATCTCGGCATCGGCGCGAACGGCACGGTTGCAGGCAGAGTACAGATTCCAAGCAACAGTCCCATCTTGGCAGGCAAAGGATTTAATGTCGGAAACGTCAATCTTATCGTGGGCGGTCAGACGACCTTCCCAATCAGAGGCGTCAGCGTCGAGGAAGGTATGAAGCAAGCCTTCCAAAATGTCGATGTGTACCTCGGCGCGGTTGCCGAGGTGGGCGGCTGGCTTGCCAGCGCACGGGCGTGGGTGCTTGTGCCGAAGATTGTGGAGACCAACTTCCGCAAGGGCGGCGGCTGGAATATCGAGTTTAAGGTGTGCGGCTATATGCCCGAATGGAACTGGGCGGATAAAGGTGTGACGCCGGTTGTGACTCTGCTTGCGGAAGACGGCGGTGCAAACTTTGCGGCGGTTCGTGAGGAGAACCTTGCGCTTGCAAGCGTTGGCGTGAGACGGACGGAAATCACCTCGACGAGCGACGGCGAGGACGAAGCACCGTATATCGTACTTGCCTTTGACGGAAACCTCACCGAGGAGCAGATCAAAGACAACCTGAAGATTTTCAATGACAGCAGCGAAAAGCTTGACATCAACTGGATGACTGACGATAACTATGATAAGTTTAACCCTGAAGCAGCTGTTAGCGCGACAACTGTCGGGGATATGGAGAAATCGGAAAATGACGGCAAAAAATATCGTCTGGCTCTTCTGCGGCTTAAAGAAGGCGGCAAGTACACCGTTGACGCAGGCGGGTTGACCTTTACCGATGAGAAAGCTTTTTCCGTTGAGCCCTTTGAGAAATTGGCTCTGACACTGAACGGCAATCAGATTTCCGGTAAGGTGAAGTATGCCGCGAATGACACGAAATATGTTCTGCGCACCTATCTTGCCAATGCTGAGGGCGGCGCGGACTATATGATTTCCGAACAGGAAATCAGCGATACTTCAAACATTACACTTCCCGTTCCGTCATCGGGTGCGCTGGTTTCCACCGGAGAATATTATGTAACCGCCTTTCTTATGACAGAAAAGCAAGCGGATATGAACGGTGACGGAATAGAAGAGGAGGCATTTATCGCCATTGACAATCAGGCATTTGATAGTAAGGTTTCGTATACCAATATAAACGAGCCGTCCGCACCGGCAAGCGTTACCTTGCAGGCGTCGGGAAATGAAGTAATGCGTGCACAATGGGATAAGGTAGACCGCGCCGACGGTTATGCCGTGAAGATTTATGAGAAAAAGGACGGCGTATGGACGGATACAGGCTTTGGATATGATTTGGATGGCGATACGACAGAAATCGATATGGCGCTGACAGTAGGCGGAAAGGCTGAATACGTCAATGAGGACGAAACGGCGGCGGAGCCTGTAGGTGCAAAGAATTTGTCGGCGGACAAATTCTACAAAGTAGGCGTAAGAGCGTACAAAAATGACGGCGGCGGAAAGTATTACAGTAAGGAAACCGAATCCACAGGCGAATTCCTTCCTAAATATACACCTATGGATATAGCACTTTCGATGAACGGTAACGAATGCACTGCCGATGAAAATGGCGTTTATCACGCGTATATCGGCGGCGGTGACAATACTTTGTCTGTAAGCGGATCGG
>USLC01000068.1 GCA_900555375.1 uncultured Eubacteriales bacterium | reverse complement strand
GAACCAATGATGAATTTTAAGTTTATTTGCTTCAACCCAATCCCGAACCTCGGTAAGACTTTTTCCGCTGTCACGCAGGTCTGCCGCCATATCGACAAGCAAGCCGAAACCGCTTGACGCGCAAAGCGTATCCACAACTTCAAACGTCCTTTCGGGATATTTTTCAATAAGCTGATTGCGGGCTATGCAGGCAGAGTTGTAGACGCCCGAAAGCCCCGAAGAAAACGATAAATGCAAAATATCGTGACCTTCTTTTAAAATCGGCTCAAAAAATTCAATGAACTGACCTACATTTACCTGCGAGGTTGTGGGCATTGCGCCCGAGCCTACCCTGCTGTAAAAATCTTCAAAAGACATAGTCTGTCCCAAATCATCGGGATATTCCTTTCCGTCCATTATAAAATGAAAGCAGCAATAAGGAATATTGCGCTTGTCAAAATATTCTTTTGGCATATCGGCTGTCGAACAACAGCTTAACACGTAATTGGTTTCGCTCATATAAAACTCCATTCCGCCGAACAACGTCGGCATAATACTGAATTTATTATTTATACAGATAATTATATATTTCTATACATATGTTAAAATAACTTAAACAAAAATGCAAATACAAATTAACCGATTATGAAAGTTATCTATACATATAAATTTATATGTATAGATATACGACTATTTAAGTTCATTTCGGTCGTTTCCTAGAAAGAACAGCGCTGTTGCCCCGCAGCCGGCGTGGCTGCCTATTACTGTACCCATATCAAATATCTTTACGGGCTCGGTCAGATTGACAAACACCTGCTGTACCATATCGGCAAGCATTTTTGCGTCTTCGAAGCACGCCGAATGTGAGATATAGCATTTGCCGCTGTAATATTTGCCGCCTTCGGCGTTTTCAAGCATATGAACAAGCATTCTGTTTAAAACCTTTTTCTTTCCGCGCGGCTTTTCAAGCGATGCAAGCTTTCCTTCGGCATCGGCATAAAACAGCGGAAATATATTAAGCACCGTTCCCGCAAGAGCACTGACAGAGGATATTCTTCCGCCGT
This sequence comes from uncultured Eubacteriales bacterium, assembly GCA_900555375.1. Lineage (GTDB taxonomy): Bacteria > Bacillota > Clostridia > Monoglobales > Monoglobaceae > UMGS1820. Next base: position 4,370 of record USLC01000068.1, on the reverse strand, counting down.
GTTTTAAATGTGCCATATCGCTGAAGTAGAACCAATGATTTATCTTTCCGCGGTTGTTTAAAACCCACTCATAAACCTCACCGAGGCTCTTTCCACTGTCACGCAGGTCAGCCGCCGCGTCAACAAGCAGACCGTAACCGCTTGAGCCCGAAATACTGTCGATTACCTCGATTTTTCTGTCGGGATATTTGTCTTTGAGTATATTCTTTGCAATGTTTGCCGAATTAAATTCGCCCGAAAGTCCGCTTGAAGTGGATATATGAAGAATATCCAGACCGATTTTTAAATACGGTTCAAAAAAATCGACAAACTGACTTACATTTACCTGAGATGTTGTCGGCATTGCTCCGTTTTTGATTTTTGTATAAAATTCATCAAGGCTCATCGATTCGCCGAGGTCGTCCAAATACTCCTTGCCGTCTATCATAAAATGAAAGCAGACATACGGAATCCTTCTTTTTATAAAATGCTCGCGCGGCATATCCGCTGTCGAACAGCAGGTTATTATATAATCATTCATAATTAAAAAATTTCTCCTAAACACCTTGTATTTTTATTATACATATGTTAAAATAACTTAAAAATGCAAAATAAGCAATTACACATAGGATAAAAATGAACGTTATTTGTACAGAAAGGGGAAAATCGTTAGGTTATGGAGGACAAAAGAGTAATCAAAACAAAACGAAATTTAAAAAATACAATGATAAAACTTCTCAGCAGCAAAATTCCGTTTGAAAAAATATCCGTATCGGAGCTTTGCAGAGAGGGTGAAACAAGCAGAATAACCTTTTATACGCATTACGATGATAAATATGATTTGGCAGAGGATATATTCCGCGACTATATAGCCGTTGCCGAAAAGGAGTATTACTCGCTTCAAAGCAAAAATAATCCAAACGGAATTGCCCTTTACGGATATTATAATATGCTTGACAGCATTTTAAATCTTTACCATAATAATATTGAATTATTTTCAACCATTTCGCCCGACAGAAATCCTTACCTGTACTCGGCGTTTTATCAGCATATTTTTTGCAGGGTAAACGGATATATAATAAAGCGCAGCGAGCAAATGAAGCCGAAATATCCCGTAAGACAAATGACATCTCTTATCTGCAACGGTCTCCTCGGTGTGATAACCGATTGCTATAATCCGCAGATTCCGCAGGAGGAACAGCGCAGCAGTATTATGTCAATGTTTAATGATATATTAAAGTCTGATATATTCGACTCGTCCAATATGCGCAGCTGATTATTTTGTTTGATATGACAAAATAATACTTTTGACGAGGTAAAAACTGTTTAATAAATGCATTGACTTTTTTAAAAAATTAATGTATTGTAGTGATTGCGGATATTTATTTCCGCAAATCTACGGCGAAAAGTTAACCTGATGTTAGCTATATGAACCCGATTTTAAGAGGTGGATTTCCGCCCAAACGGTGTTAAAATACTTGGTAATCCGTCAAGGATTACCTCCGTATTACGCCGATTAAGGCGGGTTCGGACAGCTAATATCAAGTCAGGGTGATTTTTATAAAAATTTAAATTTTAATATGTAAGGGGGAGTCTCTATTGGAGAATATTGTCAGCCTTAATGATGTTGTGGTGTCGTTTGAACAGGAGACTGTGTTGAATAACATCAGCCTTGATATCAGGGATAAAGAGTTTGTTACATTGCTCGGTCCCTCCGGCTGCGGTAAAACGACCACACTCAGAATCATTGGCGGATTCCTTAGTCCCGATAAAGGGAGTGTTATCTTTGAAGGCAAGAATATTACAAACTTGCCTCCGTACAAACGAAACGTAAATACCGTGTTTCAGAAATACGCGCTTTTTCCTCATTTAAACGTGTATGAAAATATCGCGTTTGGTCTCAGGGTTAAAAAACTGTCCGAGACAGAGATAAAAAGCCGCGTGGGTGAAATGCTTGAACTTGTGAACCTTAAAGGCTTTGAAAGCAGAAATGTTCAAAATCTTTCGGGCGGTCAGCAGCAGAGGGTTGCAATTGCGCGTGCCTTGGTCAACCGACCGAAGGTTTTGCTGCTTGACGAACCTCTCGGTGCACTTGATTTAAAGCTTCGCAAAGAGATGCAAATTGAACTTAAGCGCATTCAGCAAAGCCTTGAAATTACTTTCGTTTACGTAACTCACGACCAGGAGGAAGCTTTGACGATGAGCGACACCGTGGTTGTAATGAAGGATGGCAATATTCAGCAGATAGGTGCTCCGGTTGATATATATAATGAACCGAAAAACGCTTTTGTTGCCGATTTTATCGGCGAGAGCAACATAATAGAGGGAATTATGCTTTGCGACAGAAAGGTCTTGATATGCGCAAGAGAGTTTGAATGTGTTGACAGCGGCTTCGGCGAGAACGCGCCCGTAGACGTGGTAATCAGACCGGAGGACATAACGCTTACAGACAGCGGAAATGCAAAAATAAAGGGCATTGTAAGGTCTGTCACATTTAAAGGCGTACACTATGAGATGGTGGTTGATACATCAGAGTTCAGCTGGCTTGTTCATTCAACAAAGGCGGCTCAGATTGATTCTGAGGTAGGAATTTCTTTCGGGCCGGATGATATTCATATTATGCACAGAATGAAGGGTTAGGTGAATGATATGAATAAAAGAAAAGGATTAATGCAAGAGCTTGCTTCGGCGCCTTACCTTATATGGATGGCGGTATTTGTTATAGTTCCGCTTATAATGGTCGCGTATTTTGCCTTCTTCGGCGATGACGGAGGATTTACGCTTGACCATATAAAGGATGCGGCTCAGTACGGGCGAATATTTGCGCGTTCGGTTTGGCTGGCTGCCGTGGCAACGGTTATTTGTCTTGTTGTTTCGTACCCGATTGCGTTTATACTTTCAAGAATGAAAACAAAAAATCAAAGTACAATGCTTATGATAGTTATGCTTCCGATGTGGATGAACTTTTTGCTGAGAACATACGCGTGGATGACGCTTCTCGGAAACGAGGGAGTGCTTAACTACCTTTTTGGGCTTATTGGCCTCGGTCCTTTCAGGATGCTTAACACACAAGGCGCAATCGTCCTCGGAATGGTATACAATTATCTTCCTTATATGATTCTGCCGCTTTATTCAGTAATGGAAAAGATAGATCAAAGCGTGCTTGAAGCGTCACAGGATCTTGGATGCGGAAGAATGCAGGCGCTTGTACGCGTAGTTGTTCCTCTCAGTCTGCCGGGAATTATGTCCGGAATAACAATGGTATTTGTTCCCGCTATAAGTACATTTATAATTTCAAGAATGCTTGGCGGAGGAAGCAACCTGCTTATAGGCGACCTTATCGAAATGCAGTTCCTCGGCAATTCGTACAATCCGAATTTAGGAGCGGCGATTTCGCTTATTCTTATGGTAATTGTTTTAATAATAATGGCTGTTATGCATCAGTTTGATTCAAGCGATGATGACAGGGTTTTACTGTAAGGAGGGTATGCAATGAAGAAATTATCGAAAATTTATATGGGCATCGTATTGCTTTTTCTGTACATACCGATTTTTGTAATGGTTGTGTTTTCTTTCAACACAACAAAAAGCCGTTCGGTTATGTCGGGATTTACCCTTGAATGGTACAGCAAGCTTCTGCATAACGGACTTATACTAAAGTCCCTCGGAAACACGCTTATAATAGCGATATGTGCCTCGGTCGCTGCAACGGTTATAGGAACGCTTGCGGCTATCGGAATAGTAAGAATGGGCAGAAAGACAAAGGCGGCAGTTATGCAGGTCACCAATATACCTATTGTGAACCCCGAGATTGTAACGGGTGTTTCGCTTATGCTTTTGTTTGTCTTTTTTCAGGCACGTATGAACTTTGAGTTCGGGTTTAAAACCCTGCTTATTGCGCATATAACATTTGACGTTCCGTACGTTGTGCTGAACGTTATGCCAAAGTTCAGACAGATGCAGCCGCACATATACGAGGCTGCTCAGGACCTTGGCTGCGGACCCGTAAAATCGTTTTTCAAAGTGGTTATGCCCGAGATTATGCCCGGAGTTTTATCGGGATTTTTGATGGCTTTTACATTCTCGCTTGACGATTTTGTTATAAGCTATTTTACAAGCGGCTCGACATCTCAGACGCTTCCCATCACCATTTATTCGATGACGCGGCGTAAGGTAAGCCCTGAGATTAACGCGCTTTCAACCATTATTTTCGTTGTGGTGCTTATTGTGCTTGTTGCCAAAAATATAATCGAGCGCAACCGTGATAAACATAAAAAAGCCGATATGAAAGAAAAGAAGGCAAGGCGTGTGCTTGTTGTAAAACGGGTTGCCGTCGCTGCGGTTGTTGTTTCGCTTGTGACAGGTATGTTTATGATGTCAAACGGCGGGTT
>USLC01000067.1 GCA_900555375.1 uncultured Eubacteriales bacterium | reverse complement strand
GGTCAACCCAGCCAAAGACCGCTGTACCCGTTCCGAACATTACGCCGAAGCCCACAAGCCAGAAGCACGGCGTGCCTATACAGAAATCCATAAGGTTTTTCATAAGAATGTTACCTGTGTTCTTCGCTCTTGTAAAACCTGCTTCGCAAAGCGAGAAGCCCGCCTGCATAAAGAACACCAAAGCTGCACCCAACAGTACCCATATTGTGTTAACCGAACTGAATTCCATAATAATCCCTCCAAATTTCTATTTTATAATTAAAAATTCTAATATTTTTTAAAATTTATCTTACTCCGAAAAGCAGTTCTCCGTAAGTCGGGAAGGGCCAATACTTTTCAGCCGTAAGTGTTTCCGCTTCATCCGCTACCGCACGCAAAACGCCCATCTTCGGGAGAATTTCATCTCTGTCGGCATTTGCCGTCTCTGTTACGTCGTCAACGGTTTTAAGCTTTACAAGCGCGCCTTCAAGGTCATCTGCTGCCGCCGCGATTCTGTCTGTCAGGCAGGAGAGCTTTTTAATAAGGCTCTTTTCATACTCGCAGCCAAGTCCTTCAACCGCCGCCGTCTTAGCCGCAACGGCTTTTGCAAGGTCTGCCGTGTACGTCTCAACAGCGGGCAGAATCTCTTTCTTTGCCATATCAACCATTGTAAGGCCCTCAATGTTGATAACCTTGCTGTAATTATCCAGCATAATCTCACAGCGTGCCTCAATCTCCGTCTTGGTGTAAATCTTATGAGCTGTAAGCATATCAACATTCTTCTTATCAAGAAGCTTCGGCATACAATCCGGAGTTGTTCTGAGGTTTAACAAGCCTCTCTCTTCTGTCGCTTCTTTAATCCACGAATCATCATATCCGTTTCCGTTAAAGATAATTCTCTTATGGTCTTTGATTGTATTTTTAATCATATCGTGAAGAGCGGTATCAAAGTCTTCGGCACCCTCAAGTCTGTCGGCATAAACCTTAAGGCTTTCCGCAACAGCCGAGTTTAACATAATGTTTGCACAAGCAATACTGTTTGAAGAACCAAGCATACGGAACTCAAACTTATTGCCGGTAAACGCAAACGGCGATGTTCGGTTACGGTCGGTGTTATCCTTCTGGAACTTGGGCAAAACGTTTACTCCAAGCTTCATCTTTGTTTTTTCCGCCGCGCTGTAAGGCTTATCGTTTTCGATTGCGTCCAGAATCTCTGTCAGCTCATCGCCCAAAAAGATTGAGATAACCGCCGGCGGAGCCTCGTTTGCGCCCAATCTGTGGTCATTGCCTGCCGTTGCAACGGAAAGTCTGAGTAAATCCTGATAATCATCCACCGCTTTGATGACTGCACAGAGGAAGAGTAAAAACTGTGCGTTTTCATAAGGTGTCTCGCCCGGTGTTAAAAGGTTTACCCCGGTATCGGTTGAAATTGACCAGTTGTTGTGCTTACCGCTTCCGTTTACACCCGCAAACGGCTTTTCGTGAAGCAGGCAGACAAGACCATGTCTTGCGGCAACCTTCTGCATAATCTCCATTGTCAATTGGTTGTGGTCTGTCGCAATATTGGTTGTGCTGTAGATAGGTGCAAGCTCGTGCTGTGCCGGCGCAACCTCATTGTGCTCTGTCTTTGCAAGGATTCCGAGCTTCCACAGCTCTTCGTTTAAATCCTGCATATATTCTTCAACTCTGGGCTTGATTGTACCAAAGTAATGATCGTCAAGTTCCTGACCTTTAGGAGGCATCGCGCCAAAAAGTGTGCGACCGGTATATATCAAATCTTTTCTTTGGTCATAATACTTTTTATCTACAAGGAAGTATTCCTGCTCGGGTCCTACAGAAGTTTTTACGCAATGTACATCTGTATTTCCAAAGAGTTTAAGAATTCTGAGAGCCTGTTTGTTAAGCGCTTCCATTGAACGCAGAAGCGGCGTCTTTTTATCAAGAGCCTCGCCGCTGTATGAGCAAAACGCTGTCGGAATGCAAAGCGTCTTTCCTTTGATGAACGCATATGATGTCGGATCCCACGCTGTATAGCCTCTTGCCTCAAACGTTGCTCTGAGTCCGCCCGACGGGAACGATGATGCATCGGGTTCGCCCTTTATAAGCTCCTTTCCCGAAAACTCCATAAGCACGCGTCCGTCAGGTGCCGGGTCAATAAAGCTGTCGTGTTTCTCGGCGGTGACGCCTGTCATCGGCTGAAACCAATGCGTATAATGAGTTGCGCCGTGTTCCACTGCCCATTCTTTCATTGCTCCCGCAACAGCGTCGGCAACCGCCGGGTCAATCTTTGCGCCTTCATCGATTGTCTTTTTAAGTGATGAGTAAACCTTTGCCGAAAGCTTTGCCTTCATTACTCTGTCGTCAAATACCAAACTGCCGAAATAATCCGAAACTGTTTTCATAACAATTATCCTCCTTAAGATAATTTATTTGTTTTGATGTTTAAGATTTGGTTCGATTTTGTTTTTGCAAACAAAAAAGGCAAAGATGTCTAAAAGGGTAATACCCTTCAAGACATCTTTGCCTTTACAACCGCTATTATACTACTTATTTTTTTATTTGTCAACCCTTTTTTTCAAAAAATTTAAAAAAATTCTGATTATTTACTCTCATCCTTTTTTCCCATCATCTTTTCAAGTTCTGCCTTAAAGGTGTCTATGTCCTTAAACTGCTTGTAAACAGAGGCAAATCTGACATATGCCACCTCGTCTACCTGCCGCAGCTCATCCATAACCATCTGTCCGATTTTTTGGCTTGAAACCTCTCGCTCAAGCGAATTATGCACCGTGCTTTCGATTTTATCAAGGATTCCGTCAACCGTGTCCATAGATACGGGTCTGCTTGCGCAGGAATTCATAATTCCGCGCTGCAGCTTTTCACGGTCATACGTCTGCCTTGACCCGTCTTTTTTTATAACGACGATAGGAACACTTTCTATCTTTTCATATGTTGTAAATCTCTTTCCGCAGTTTAAACACTCTCTTCTTCTTCTGATAGCCGTTCCGTCCTCTGTCGAACGCGAATCAACAACCTTGCTTTCCAAATTTCCGCAGTAAAAACAACGCATCCGTTTCATCTCCTTGTATTGCAGACCATCGGGCACTTTATATTCTTGCCCGTTATAAATCTTATATACTTAGGCATACGGAAGCCAAGCCCGATATGCCAAGCCTAATATTGGTTACACTTTTATATTTTAAGTATAGCTTAAAGTATTTTCTATGTCAATAAAGCAACACATTTGTCATATTTATGAAACGAAATTGTTATAAAACGCCGTTCTGATGCGCTTTAATTTTTCGCCGCTCCGCCGGATTCGGTGGTAAATGTCGCAGTCGGAAGCCCCGTTTCATCAGTCAGATTCGGCATCTCGGGATATGCACCCCACGCATAGCGCACATAAACGGGGATTTTAACCTTTCCGCTTGTCAGTATAACGCTGTTTCCTTCTATCACCGCGTCTGCCTTTTCAAACTTTTTGTCGCTTCCCGCTATCTCAAATTCCATAGGCAGCGATGTATCTGTACTTTCTTTCTTTATCTTTTCGTCCGTCTGTTTATCGGCATACTGTTCCTTCGGCATCACTTTAAGTCCGCCGCGGCACTCAAACGTAACAATCATTTTGTTTCCGCTGCGCTTTGCCTCTTTAAATATAGGGCCGCTTACGTCAACATTCCCGCCGTAGCAGTCGCGCAGAGCGTACCGCGCAAATCTTTCGGCAACGATCTTTTTATTCCACGGATGAATGTCATCGCGGCAGCTTCCCTTGCCGCCGTCATAATTTCCCGTTATGTCATTTAAAACTATCATACCTGTGTTGTTCTTAACCGATACCTTTGAAAGCGCAAGTCTTTGCCCCTCGCGGATTTCGGATTCATCGGTCTTGTACCGCGCAAGCTGCGCCCAGTAGAACGGAAGGTCTGCACCCCATATCTTACGGTAGCTGTCAACCAATCCCGCCATAGCGTCTGAATACTGCTGCGAGGTAAGATGCGTTCTGTACTGATCCGCCTCACCCTGATACAGAATTATCCCTTTAAATGCAATCTTTGACATCGGATAAATTCTGTTATTGTATAAATCGCCGTCGGTTGACGTAAAGCTTCCGCATTTTAAGCCCTTGGAAATCCAGCGGTTTATCTCGGTATCGCCGACGGCAACGTTTACGATTCCCACAGGGCGATCGGTCTTTTGCTGAAGCTCGCGCGCAAAATAGTACCCCACCGCAGAGCAATACGCCACCGTATCCGATGACGCGGCGTGCCAATACACTCCGTCCGACGGAGGGTTGTCAACCGGGCTTGCCGCACCGTCTATGCCCTTGTTCCAGAAGTTTAAAATTCTTATATTTTCATTCTCGATATTTTTGCTGTCCTTAAGCTCTGCAGTCGTATCGTCTCCGCCCATCATATAATAATCCATATTGGACTGACCCGTGCAAAGCCATACGTCGCCGAAGGTAATATCCTTATACTTTATCACGCTTCCGCTGCCCATAATCTTCATTGTATAACTTCCGCCCGCGCTGAAGCTGCCCAGATTCACCTGCCAGCTTCCGTCCGAATCGGCAGCCGCCGTCTGCTTAACCGCGCCGCCCGACTTGCTTTCAAGCTCGACCGTGACGCTGCTGCCCCTTGGGGCCTTTCCGCTTACAACCGCAGGCTTATCCGCCTGCATAATCATATTGCTTCCGAAAAGGTACGAGGTTTGAAGTTTTTTTGAAGCGCCGTCAACTCTGTACACAAGAGGTGCCGCAATCGGTGATGCCCCTTTGTCATCAAATACAACCACCCGATAGCTGTCACCCTCTTCGGCAGAGAGCTTATCCAACGTAATATTAAAGTCCGATTCCGCGCCGCGCTTAAACTCTTTTGAAAGGGTTACCGCTCTTTTAATAACTCCGTTTTTATTATACGCAACCCCCAAAACGGTGGCGTTTATATCATATGCCGCGTCATATACCGAGACGGAAAGATTCACCTTTGACCTTCCGTCCTCCTGCTTCTCAATTGTAAAACAATCGGTTGTCATAAACTCTACTTCGCTTATATTTGACCTCGCGGGGAGATTTATACGAAAGTATCTGTATTCGCCAAAGCCGCCGAAGTCAATTTCAAACCTCCCGTTTTCGGGGGGGACTGTGTCGTCTATAACCGCAAGCTCGACATAATTTTTATTGTCATTTGAAGCGTAAAATCTTGTGCCAAGGCAATTGTTTCCGTTCTCTTTGTCGATTGGGGCGGCATAGTACACTATCTGAGTAAGCAAAATTTCTCTGCCCATATCAACGGTTACGGACATATCCTTCTCATAGCTTGCCGCCTCTGACGTATTTTCATCAAAAAGCTTTTTTGCCTCTGCCTCCGCGCCTTTTGTTGCCGTAACATTTATCTTTCCCGTTACGTCGGCTATTTCAGCCTTTTGCATCGGCATATACATTTTTACTGCCGG
>USLC01000066.1 GCA_900555375.1 uncultured Eubacteriales bacterium | reverse complement strand
CATATTCTCAACCGCCATAGTGGTATACTGATAATAAGTCGAACCTTCTTCTATGCCTCGGTATATTCCCCTCAGTATTCTGAAGCCAAAGCCTATTACCGTTTTGGTCTCGGGCATAATTTTAAATATTTTATCACTTTTGTCAAAGCGGCTTGACGGGGCAAATCCCACAACATCCGCACCGTTTGCCTTGGCAAGTTCAATAATTTTGTTTCTCATATTATAACTCCCCCACTATGTGCTTATAGCAAGCAATATCACACTTTCTGCCGCAAATGCAGGGCGAATATCCCCATTGCGTATTCGGCAAAAAGTTCATTTCTTTATATATCTCCCGTGCCGAATCAGCATCAAATCTTTTTTCTCCGTTGAGTATCGCGTCTCTCTCGGGATTATCTTTAAGAAAGTCGCTTGTCATAAACGGATTTGACTTGTGTGCGCCCTTGTAATATACGCTGCATTGCCATGTGTTAAGTCCGTCCTTCGATATTGCGTTGCCGACGCACGCCTTTGCACATTCGCCGCAGCGATCGCAGACGGATTCCGAAAGCGGCTCGTCACATTCAAGCGGAGCGTCCGTTATAATAAAGCAATAGCGCATAAACGGTCCGTATTTTTTATTTATTATTTTTCCGCTCATTCCCATCTCGCCTATACCGCAAGCCTTTGCCGCCTTGCCGAAGTCGATAATAACATCGGGCACGGGCTTGCCCGCCTCAACCGCTTCTGCGTGAATCAGCTCGTAAGTATCGACAACCTCGGGATTGGTTGTCTTGTCTCCTTTTATTCTCAGATTGGGAATCGCCTTTTGAAGACAGGCGTCATATCCATAGTTTTCAATCATTCCGCCTATTTTTAAAAGAAAAATCTCCGCCATCTCTTCATCTATGTATTTAACACCGATGCTTGTGTAAGTGTAATACTGGCTTCCCCTGTCGATTGCCTTGTAAATACCTTTAGGGACGGCAAACCCAAAGCCTATTATACACTTCACATTCGGCAGAATCTTTTTAGGGTCGCGCTGCGGGTTCGGTTCATCGTAAACTCTGCCGATTCCGCACACGCTTGCGCCGAGTTCTTTTGCCCTTTGTTTTATCAATTCGCTGTTTAGCAAAATATATCACCTCTTAGTATAACTGTTTTTAATTTGACTTATTTTAAATTCAATCAGATGCCTGCTTTTTAAGACAGATTCTTTTTGAGACTTTATCAGCATCGTTATAATAGATACCTCAACTATGACCTCGTTTATTATGGTGGGTATCGAAAGATAATGGATTCCGTACGCCATCATTCCGAAGGATGATAACAGCGAAAATATCCTGATCATCTTAACGTTTTTGCAGAAAAATCCGATGGTTGCAAGCGATGATGCAACAGGCGGAAATATACTGAAGATATCCTTCCACGTGAAAAATGCCGAAACAAAAAACAGAATTGAAAACACCCAAATCCAAACGGGGCTTTTAGACCATTTTTTACTCTCCTGCATAAATATAAACTCTCTGCCTATTGCTATGGCGGTTGTTGCCGCGGCGGTATAACTGAAAATACAAAGATGATGAATCACCCACAGCAAATCGGTAATCAGCTTGCAGGCAATCATTTTTTTGCGGGTTCGCTGAAGGTATATAACCGATGATACCGCTATTGCGGCGATTCCTATTATCTGTCCTGTAAGCATTGCTGTCAATCCTCAATTCTTAATTTTTTGTCTGTGTTTTCTGCTGAAGTATTGCTGTTTTCAACAACCATAACGGTCGCGTTTTCACTTACCATTATATGATGCCAAACACCTTTTGGAATATTGTAAAGTGTGCACTTTTCCATATTCAAAGACTCGTCCTCTGTATGCAGCACGGCTGTTCCCTCAAGCAGAACAAATGCCTCATCGGTTTTATTATGTCTTTCCAAAACCTTAAAGCCCGAAAACCTTTCGGAATACCTCAGGAATCCTATTTTCCAGCCCTCAAACTGCATTACGGCTTTAAAATCTTCTCCCGTATAATTATATTTTTCAATCATAGTTAACCTATCCTTATCTGTCAAGCCGCCAGGCTTTTTTTGTTCTGAGAGGTTCTTTAAAGCGCCCGTCCATACAGCCGCCCTTTTTCTCAAGAACAGACACGCACGCCCTTATACATCCGCCGCACTTTGCCATATTATATCCTACCCAGCTTGGGAAGTATTTCTGCAAAGCGGTGTAAACCTTCATTATCTCGTGTTCGTTTGCCGTATCGGTCACACCCTCCATAAGGTCAAGCGCACCGTTTTCGTTTTTATCCCATACCTCCTTGGGAACAAACGGATTATAGTATCTGCCTGCGTGGGTGTAAAACGCATAGCATCGCCACATATCGATATCACCCCATTCAAGGATTTTTCCGTCAAGATTAACGGTCACCTTTGCGCCGCCTTTTATCGGCGGAATACAAGACCCGGGACATTCGCGGACGCACGCTCCGCAGCGGCGGCACAGCGGCTTGCCGCTGTACATCTCATCATACTCAAACTCAGCATCGGTAAAGATAAACGCAACCCTCTGAAGCGGTCCGAACTCAGGCGTAAGCAGCATTTTGCTCCAGCCGATTTCGCCCAAGCCGCACGCAACGGCGGCGATTCTGAACTGAAACTGTAAATCGGGTGCGACAGCCCCCTCACGGGTGGGACGCGTAAACTGCACGCTTCTGTGATGGGCGGTTGAGGTTTTTGCGTTTTCGTTAACCTCAATCTGCTCCTCGGGCGACAAAGTGTTTCCCGGGCTTCCGTCCATATCCGAAACAACGCCGCGTGCGCCCGTGTTTCTGTAGACAAACGCCTCATAGCCTTCGTCCTCAATCACCTTACCGACCTGATATAAGACGGCAGGCGCAAATATTTCGTTTATACCCCCGTAAGCCATCGAGGGATACTGATAAAACTGTGTTCCCTCTTCGATTCCTCTTTGAACTCCGCGCGGAATCCTGAAGACAAAGCCTATGCAGCTTTTGGCTTCGGGGAAAAGAAACTGCGGATTCATTTCATCGGGTGCACCGTCAAATCTTGACATAGGCGCGATTCCGCAGGCGTCCGCACCGGCGTCAAGAGCGGCTTTTTTAATCATTTCACTTGTAAGCATTTTTAACATACCTTTCTTTTTTGTTTTATGGACATCTTGCAGCCCCCTGAGCCCAAAGACAGGCGCCGCAGGTCGGAAAGATGTTGTACATACAATCTTTTTCGTTGCTTAATCTGTCATCACAGCCGTCACACAATGTACAGTCGGGAAATTCAAAATTCCCGACTCTTTCTCTGAAGGCATTGTATTCCGCGCTGTTCCATATATGCTTTAAATCATTGTCCGAGATATTTCCAAAGCTTTTGTAAATCACTTTTCGTCTTTCTTCAAACAGATATGTGTACGAGCTGTGCAAAAGCTGCATACACGGGGTTATGTCACCGTTGTGTTTTATAAAGCACATATCGCCTTTGATAAAAGGGCAAAAGTTTAATTTGCGTTTTACGCCGTTATTATAAAGCCTTTTCATCTTGCCGACAGGTATGCCGCTGTCATACAGGGTGTCTTTCTCTTTAACGGGTACCGACGGTATGGCATAACTCAAATTAATCTCATCGGCACCGATTTTATCTGCAAAGTCGTTTATTCTGCAAAGTTCGCCTTTATTTTCTTTCATAATAACAAAGGTGATTCCAAGGCTGCACTTTTCCCTATGCTTTGAAAAATATCTCAAATTGTTATATATTAAATCATACCGCGAGCCTATCTGTATTTTCTCATAACTCTCCCTCGAGAACCCGTCAACCGATACCCACAAACCATTTAATCCGCTTGCTGTAAGCCTGTCCGCTGTCTTTGGCGCTAAAAGCGAAGCATTGGTCAAAAGCTCGGTACGGATGCCGATACGCGATACATCCGCAAGCATTTCAAAAATCCGCGGATGCATTAGGGGCTCGCCCATTCCGGCGAACATTACCGTATTTATCCGCCGTAACTCATTTAAAGAATTTTTTACAGACAGCCAAACGCTGTCGCTCATCATCGCGGATTCTTCATCTATCCAGCTGTTGCGAAAGCACATTTTGCATTTAAGATTACACGCCGATGACGGCTCTATGTATAGTTTTTGGGGATAACTCATATCTAAAAAATCTCTTCTAAGTTTAAAAGCGCATTATTATATATGTCGGAACATCTCTTGCACGAAAAACAGTTCTTATCGCAAAACAAGAAGTCGTTTTTAAGCTTAGAATTTTCTATAACATAGGGATATATAGCGCCCGAATGGTTCGGCTCAAGCAGCTCGGTGATATTTCCGCTGTATCTTTGTCTTAAATAACTTTTAAGAATCATCACAGGATTGTTCGAGACGCGTGTAGCAAGCTTCACTGATGTAAAATACTTTTCGTAGTATTTTATATCTTCTGGTCTTATAAAGTTGGTATCACGTATCAGAGAAATACGTTTTTCGGGTGATTTTAAATATTCATTGCACACCCCTTCAAAGACGTAACAGTTATCCCTTTTGGCTATCTCGGTCTCGTGGGCTACAAGATTATCGTGAAAAACGTGAGCGCTGCAATAATTAAGACAACCGCTGTTTGCAAGAATATGCAGCGTCTTGCCGTCTGAATCGCATCGGGCTTTAAGCTCTTCTATTTTTTTAAAATTACGGTTATATTCGCGCTTCATATAATATCCGTCAAAGTATTCCGAAAGATAGTCCATTCCCTGAATTGTTCCTATCTCCATATTAACCGAGGCTCTGACTTTGATATCGCCAAAATTGTTTTTAATAAACTTAGCTATAAGAGGCGATGTAGTGGTAACCGATGAAAGATTCATCGTGCTTTTTATATATTGAACGCTTTCGCCGATTTTCTCGTAAAATGCTCTTGACAGGCTGTCGGCACCGTAACAGTTTCCGTTAAACAAAAGATTAAAACGGATTCCGGCCGCATTTAAAAGCTTAAGATCTTCCTCTTGCTTGTAAAGCGCCTCCCATGGAGAATAGCCGGCCTGCTCGGTCTGTGAATTTCTTCCGTTAGCAAAGTCAGCCCACGAGAAATATACCTCATCAATTTCTTCTTTATTGTCAATTATTACGGGCAACAGCTCGTTACTGTGAAGCATATTGTATCCTACAGAATATTTCATAGAACAAACATCCCTTTTAACTCATTTTTCTACTTGATTTTATCATATAAACGTCTTATAATAAATGCGCCAAACAAACACAAAAATATAAAAAAAGAACATTGGCAAAGGTATGTGTGTCAGACTTTAAAACATAAAGAAAGCCGTGCGATAATCGCACGGCTTTCTTAAAGCAGTATTATATAAAATATATTAAATTTTATACACTAAATTATGTATGCAGGTAAGCCGCATCGGCATATCTACATTTCCCCGCTGTCATAATGCGAACCCGCATCGGTCACAGATTCATCCGGGATAAGCGAATCATCA
>USLC01000065.1 GCA_900555375.1 uncultured Eubacteriales bacterium | reverse complement strand
CCGCCATAAGTATCAACTATAATTTTTCTGCCCGTATGTCCCGAGTCTCCCTGCGGGCCGCCTATTACAAAGCGCCCCGTGGGGTTTATAAAATACTTTGTGTCATCATCCAAAAGCTTGGGATCGATAACGGGAAGTATTACCTTTTCTTTTATATCTTTGCGCAATGTCTCTATATCGACATTTTCATCGTGCTGACTTGAAATAACAACCGTATCTATACGTTTAACAGAGCCGTCTTTATTATATTCAACGGTAACCTGAGACTTTCCGTCGGGGCGGAGGTAATCGATGATACCCTCTTTGCGCACCTTCGTCAGCCGAAGCGCCAGCTTATGAGCAAGAGAAATCGGCATAGGCATATACTCCTCCGTCTCATCGCAGGCAAATCCGAACATCATTCCCTGGTCGCCCGCTCCGATGCCGTCACCGCTGTCGTCAACTCCCATAGCGATATCGCTCGACTGCTCGTCAATCGCGGTGATTACCGCACAGGTATCACAGTCAAAGCCGTACTTTGCTCTGTCATATCCGACCGAGCGTATAGTCTCGCGCACAAGCTTTGTTATATCAACATATGTTGATGTACTGATTTCACCCACAACAAGTACAAGCCCCGTTGTAACGGTAACTTCACACGCAACGCGCGCGTATTTATCCTCTTTTAATATTGCGTCAAGTATTGCGTCCGAAATCAAGTCCGATATTTTGTCGGGGTGCCCCTCCGTAACCGACTCGGATGTAAAAAGCCTTTTAAACATATTTATCTTCCTTTCCAATTTACGGTCAGTCAAATGACCCTCTTAAATCGCTGATTGCTTATATACTTTAATTATAACCAATCGCTGTATAAAAATCAACTGTTTTATGCAAATATAAACTAAGTTTTGTTACTTATTATTCTCTCTGCCATACTTAAAAGCGCACCGCGATTATTCTCGCACCTTCCGTCTATTACCTCGTCAAGAAGCTTTTCAAGCATATCTCCTATATTCCGCCCCGATATGCCCATCGCAATCATATCCGCTCCGTTTGCCTTAAGCTGTTTTAACGACCAACAGTCCTTGTCTTTATCAAGACTTTGTATAATTTTTAAGGCATTTTTATGAGCCTCGTCACCGAATATAACCGAATTAAACACCGCTGTATCAAGCGCCGCTTCCGCGCCGGATTCCTTTACAAATCTAAGCGCCTCTGCCTTTGTCACGGGCGGTAGGGCATTTATATTCTTTACCGTTTTGCACACTCTGCGCTTTGTCTTTAAATCGGGCTTAAGCCTGCCCGCCGCCAAACCGATATCATCGCCCGCCACGGCGCAGACAGCGGCAAGCCTTAAAGCAAAATCCTTCGGCATATAATCCGCCGCAACGCACATTTCGGCGTCAAACACTTCTCTGCCGAAGCATTCCGGCAAAATCCTTTCAAATATATCGCGATACTTAATCAAAACTCTTGACGGGCTGTCCGCAAGCAAAAGCTTTTTAAGCTCTGCATAAATTCTCTCTGCCGCAATGCCGCACAGCTTGTACGAAAGAGCGCGTGCCGCGGTGGCGGTATCCGCCTCTATCTCAAATCCGCATACAGCCGAAAATCTTAAGGCGCGGATTATCCTGAGCGCATCCTCCGAAAAACGTTTTTCGGGGTCACCCACGCAGCGGATTATTTTCTTTTTTATATCCTCTCTGCCGCCGAAGGGGTCAATCAGCCCTCTTGCCTCGTTATATGCCATAGAATTTATCGTAAAATCTCTTCTTGACAAATCGATGTTTATATCACTCACAAAGCTTACATCATCGGGGCGGCGGCTGTCGCTGTAGCCGCCGTCAACGCGAAAGGTCGTAACCTCTATCGGCATATTGTCCGACAAAACGGTTACGGTTCCGTGCTTTATTCCTGTCGGAATCGTAGGCATAATACCCGAAAACACCTTTTGGGTTAAGTTCGGGGCAGCCGATGTACATACATCCCAGTCGGACGGATTTTTGCCCATAATTCCGTCACGGACACAGCCGCCTACAACAAACGCCTCAAAGCCCGATTCTTCAAGCGTATTTAATACTTTTTTTACATAGCGTGGTATTTCTATCATATCTCATCATCGCCGCTTATCTTAAATATAAAGGAAACCGCAAAATACTGATTGAATCATCTATCGTTGTCCTTGGTATCTCATACACGCTGCCCGAGCCTTTGTTCACTACCGAAAATCCCGTTTTATAAAATCTTCTCGCCTGCCATACAACATCGGCATTTATAGAACCGTACGGATATGCAACTGATGTGACTTCTCTGCCCGTTACATTGTATATCGCATCGTTTGAAGCCGAAAATTCCGCCGCTATTTCGTCTCCCGAAAGTTCGGTCAACCTTGCGTGGTTTGCAGTGTGCGAGTATATTCTGAAGACTCCGCTGTCGCTCATCTCGTAAAGCTGTCGGTCTGTACAGTAATATTCCTTGCCTATATTGTCAGAGACCATAAAAAGCGTCGCCTTTGCGTTATACTTTTTAAGGATTTTATACGCTTTGTCGTATGTCTCTTCATATCCGTCATCAAAGGTTATAACAACCGCCTTTTTTGCCGAGTCGGCAAGAGACATCTCCTCAGGGAACAGAAACGTATAGCCGTTATCATAAAAATACTTTATCTGCTCTTCAAAATTCGGTTCGCTTACAAACACATATGGGTAAGGCCCCGATGGATAATCGATTACGTGATACATAAGAATCGGAAGCCTGCAAAAGCTTCTGCTGCCGTTTTTGCTTCTTTTGCCGTAATTTTGGGTGTGCACAGCAAGGCTTATATAATATCTTGCCATACCAACGGATATAATCGATTTCGGCTTTAAGTATCCCGAATTGTTATACACACCCACAGCCGACAAAAACGCAATCTGACTTTGATAAAACGGGCTTACCTCGTTTTGGTCGGTGTGCCATACAATTTTTGTATTATCGTAAAAAAGGTCGGGACAGGATACGTCGAGTGCGCGCTTAAGCATAATCAAAAACTCTTCGGTTGTCACTTCTCTGTCCGGCAAAAAGTTATTATCGTAAATTGCGTGAACAATCTTCTTTTTCCGATAATACGCAACAGCGGGGTCGTTTGTATCGTCAAACGGCGTACCCGTCTCCCACACGGGCAGAACCTCCGTCAGCATATTTACAGCCGTTTTGCGCGTTACGGCTGTGTTATCGTCGGCATATGCGCAAGGCGTCATAAACAGTGCCATAATCAATGCAGTAAATACTATTTTCTTCATTATGTTCATTGCCATTTTCCCTCTTTTTGTATATATCTTTTTTGCTCAACTGATATACTATAGCACACTTTGCCTCAAATGTCCAGTCTTTACGGTTTTTTATTCTGATTTTGTTAATTTTTTTGAATTTACCTTTGCATTTTGCTTAATTTTAATTTTACGTTTAACATTTCTTTTTGTTAAATCAGCGATTGACATAGTGAACTAAAATCAAGCGTGTTGCATTAAGCGTAAGTCCGGCTTTTTGCAGCACGCTTTTTTTGCGGAAATTTACTGTATCAAATCAGCAGAAACGGAGAATGTAAATCTATGCAAAAAAAAGAAACCAAAAACAAAATGGCAACCGTGCCGATAAACAAGCTGATTATCTCAATGGGTCTGCCTATGATAATCTCAATGGTCTTGCAGGCGGTGTACAATATAGTCGATAGCGCTTTTGTCGCAAATATGCCACAAAACGGCGAAACGGCACTTAACGCCCTTACCCTTGCCTTTCCTATGCAGATGCTGATGGTGGCTATAGGTATAGGGACAGGCGTCGGCGCGAACGCGCTTCTTGCCGGGTGCCTCGGCAGAAGCGACCGCGAAAAAGCAAGCAAAACCGCAGGGAATGCAATCTTCCTCGGTATAATAATTTATGTTGTATTTCTTTTATTTGGGGTCTTTGGGGCACGATTGCCGCCGAAGCCTTCGCGGTTCCGTTTACACGCGCCTTCGGTCTGTCGGGCGAAACCCGTTCGCTTTGTCTCAGCGCAATGCGTATAATTTCCGCAAGTTTTGTCTTTGCCGGGGCAAATATTGCGTTTCAGGGAATCTTTCAGGCACTTAACGCGGGGACTGAAACACTTGTTATTTCTCTTGGCAGACAGCTTGTGTTTATCCTGCCTGTCGCATATTTTCTATCCCGATTTGTTATAAACTCGGCAATGCCGGGATATATCATATGGTTTACCTTTCCCCTCGGAGAGCTTGTGACTATGTTAATCGGCTGCGCAATGCTGAAAACAAAATACAAAAATGATATAACCCCCAAAAAGTTAGATTTTTGATCTGACTTTTTGGGGGTTGTTTTTTCTATTCAAGTTCAAACGCGCCGGTGTAAAGCTGATAATAAGTTCCCTTTCGTGCAATCAAGTCTTTATGACTTCCGCGTTCTATTATGCGGCCGTGGTCAAGCACCATAATGACGTCAGAGTTCATAACCGTAGACAGTCTGTGAGCAATAACAAATACTG
The DNA here is from genome assembly GCA_900555375.1 of uncultured Eubacteriales bacterium. Taxonomy (GTDB): domain Bacteria; phylum Bacillota; class Clostridia; order Monoglobales; family Monoglobaceae; genus UMGS1820. The sequence continues at coordinate 978 of USLC01000065.1, read as the reverse complement.
TTCTGCCCTCCATAAGCTTATCCATACCACGCTGAACAATTGCTTCCGTACGGGTATCGATTGACGATGTTGCCTCGTCAAGGATCATAACGGGCGGGTCTGCCACAGCGGCACGCGCAATGGCAATCAGCTGTCTTTGTCCCTGCGACAGATTAGCGCCGTTGTTTGAAAGCTCTGTATCATATCCGCCGGGAAGCCTTGTTATAAAGTCGTCCGCCCCGGCAAGTTTTGCCGCCGCACGGCACTCTTCATCGGTTGCTTCAAGCCTTCCGTATCTTATATTGTCCATAACCGTACCGGTAAAGAGGTTGGTTTCCTGAAGAACTATACCAAGCGATTGCCTAAGGTCGTATTTTTTAATCTTATTTATATTTATTCCGTCATATCTTATCTTACCGTCGGCAATATCATAAAATCTGTTTATCAGATTGGTGATCGTCGTCTTGCCGGCACCCGTTGCGCCGACAAAAGCAACCTTCTGTCCCGGCTCGGCATACACCGATACCCCGTGAAGAACCTGCTTATCCTCGTCATATCCGAAGTCAACGTCAAACATACGAACATCGCCTTTGAGTTCTGTATACGTAAGAGTTCCGTCCCCGTGAGGGTGCTTCCACGCCCAGTGTCCTGTATGCTTTTTTGTCTCTGTTATTGTTCCGTCTGCCGAAATTTCAGCATTGACAAGGGTAACATATCCATCGTCCGTCTCGGGCTTTTCGTCCATAAGCTCAAAAATTCTGTCCGCGCCCGCAATACCCATAACTATAGCGTTTATCTGCTGCGAAAGCTGATTTACGTTACCCGTAAACTGCTTTGTCATATTAAGAAACGGAACAACAATGCTTATATCAAGCGCCGCCCTTGATATGCTTAGGTTTTTAACATTTAAAAGCAAAAACACTCCGCCCGCAATCGCAACTATTACATAAAGTATATTACCGATGTTCTGAATAATCGGGCCCAAAACATTGGCATATG
>USLC01000064.1 GCA_900555375.1 uncultured Eubacteriales bacterium | reverse complement strand
GCTGCATTTCAAAGTTGTGTGCCAGATCCGTGGGAACGCGGACTGCCGTGCCGTCGCAGTACGCAACCTGCGCAACGTAGTTCAGCCACTGCGGGTCCTGGATCAGGATCTCGTCGCCCTTGTTCAGCAGGACAAGGAACAGCAGGCTCAGCGCGCCCATGCCGCCGTTGGTGATGATGATCTCCGTTTTCGGGTCATAGTGCAGGTCCTTCAGATAGGACTTTTCGGCGATGGCCTGACGGAACGAGAGCGTACCGGCGTTCGGCGTATAATGCGTGATGCCCTTGTCGAGCGCTTCCTTGCAGGCCTCGCAGACCAGCTTCGGCGTCGGCATATCCGGCTCACCGATGCCGAGGCTGATGACGCCGGTCATGGTGTTCGCGCGGTCGAACATGGCGCGGATGGCGCCCTGCTTCAGAGTTTTGGCTTTTTCATTGATCCATTCCATGATGCTGATGCTCTCCTTTTTATCTCTGCACGCGGCCGGTGCCGTCGCCGCCCATGAGCTTGGTGACGTCGGAGACGGTGACGCGGTTGAAATCGCCGGGGATGCTGTGCTTCAGGCAGCTCGCCGCGACTGCGAACTCGAGCGCAGACTGCTTGTCCTCATAGTGGTTCAGCCCGTAGATCAGGCCGCCCGCAAAGCTGTCGCCGCCGCCTACGCGGTCAACAATCGGGCGGATTCTGTACTCTCTTGAATGGTAAAATTCCTTGGTGTCTCTTGAGTAGATGCAAGCCGACCAGCCGTTGTCAGAGGCGCTGTGGCTTACTCTGAGAGAGCTGATTACATATTCAAAATTAAACTTTTCAACCATCTGACGGAATATATCTTTATAGCCGTCAAGCTCAAGATTTCCGCCGGTTACATCGGTGTTTCCCGGCTTGAAGCCAAGAACCTTTTCGGCGTCTTCTTCGTTGCCGATGCACACGTCAACGTATTGCATTAAGTTTGACATAACCTTTTGTGCCTTCTCTGATGACCAGAGCTTCTTTCTGAAGTTAAGGTCAACCGATACTTTAACGCCGTGAGCCTTTGCGGCTTTAAGCGCAGCCTCGGTCAGCTCTGCCGCCGCGTCAGAAACAGCGGGGGTTATACCCGTAAAGTGGAACCAGTCGGCGTCTTTAAATATTTCATCAAAATCAAAGTCTGATACTTCTGCCGTCGATATGGACGAATGTGCGCGGTCGTATACAACGTTTGAAGCACGCATAGCCGAGCCCGATTCAAGGAAGTAAATTCCCAGACGCTCGCCGCCTTTTGCGATGAATTTTGTATCGACATTCAGCTTGCGCAGTGCGGCAACGGCACAGTCGCCGATGGGGTTCTCGGGAACCTTGGTCACAAAAGCCGCGTCGTGACCGTAGTTGGCGAGGGATACGGCTACATTTGCCGCCGCCGTAGCAAACGTCAAATTCGTCCGCCTGAATAAATTTTTCATTATTTGGGGTTGATAATCTAAGCATAATCTCGCCCATTGTTACAACTCTTGCCATAATTTAAAATTCTCCTTATAATTCTTATTATAAATAATCAAAAGCTTAAAATTATTGAGCGCGCGCCTCTTTTATTCTTGCAATAAACTTCTTTGCGGTCTCTGTTATTGCCTTAAAATCTCCTGTTTTTGCGCCCTTTGTAAGTGAAGAACCTGCGCCCACGGCTACGGCTCCCGCTTTTATCCATTGGTCAACATTGTCAACGTCCACTCCGCCGGTAGGCATCATCTTTGCCTGAGGCAACGGACCTTTAATATCCTTTATAATCTTAGGACCGAACAGGTCGGCGGGGAATATCTTGATTATATCCGCACCTGCTTCCATAGCAGTGATAACCTCGGTTATTGTCATACAACCGGGAACGTATGGTACACGGTAGCGGTTGCAAAGCTTTGCTGTTTCAAGATTAAACGCAGGGCTTACTATGTAGTTTGCGCCCGAGAGAATAGCCATACGTGCGGTCTCGCTGTCGAGCACGGTTCCCGCACCGAGAAGCATCTCGCCGTTTGAATATTTTGAAGCAAGTGCTTCGATTACCTTATGCGCGCCGGGAACGGTGAACGTAAGCTCAATCGAGGGGCAGCCGCCTTCCAGGCAGGCATCACTGATTTTTATTGCCTCTTCGGCATTTGCGGCTCTGACAACCGCAACAAGACCCGCGTCGGTCATTTTGGATATAACCTTTTCTTTTTCCATAAATTTAAGAACTTCCTTTCGTATCAGCTTTTTATCGGATAAAGCCTAAATATTTGCCGTTTAATTATATAATATTTCAGATGATAAATCAAGTAATTTAAATGGAATGGGGCAATAATATTAATAATTGACAGCTTAAGGTTAAGAAATGACAGCTTTTGCCGATTTGTATGTTAAAAACAGGCAAAAGAAGCTTTGAAATGATGTAAAAATATTTGCATATTTCTGAAAATATGTATAAAAACTTATATCGGTGTGGCATAATCAGATAAGCCTTTTAAGACATCTTTTTATGCATAATAACCGAAAATCATAAAATCGACATAAAATAAGCTTTTTTTGAAAAAAAATCTTGCAAATTTTATTTCAATGTGCTAAAATTAATAGGTTGAATCAGTTAATTTAAGGTAGCGTTTTATGCACCTTTTTAACGAGTCGGCATTAATTAAAATAAAAGACAATTCTTAAAACAGCTTTTAAAATTTAAGGGCTGTATTATTACAGGAGGGTTATATAATGAGTGAAATTAAAAGAATAGGTGTTATGACCGGCGGCGGAGACTGTCCCGGATTAAACGCGGTAATACGCGCGGTGACAAAGACTGCCATTATGAAGTACGGACTTGAAGTTGTTGGTATCAAGCACGGTTACCGCGGCTTATACCTTGGCGGAGACGAGTTTGTAAATCTTACTCTCAGTGACGTTTCGGGCGTTATAACCAAGGGCGGAACAATGCTTTACAGCTCAAACAAAGACAATTTGTTTGATTACACTTATACCGATGAAAACGGTAATGAACATCACGGAGACGTTTCTGACGTAGGTGTTAAGAATCTTAAGGACGCAGGTATCGACGCTCTTATAGTTATAGGCGGAGACGGTACTCTTACAAGCGGAAGAGACTTTTCAAGAAAGGGCGTTAAAGTTATCGGCGTTCCCAAGACAATAGATAATGACTTGGCTGCTACCGATACAACCTTCGGATTTGACACGGCTGTCTCTGTCGCAACAGAATCTATAGACAGACTGAGAACAACCGCAGAATCTCACAGCAGAATTATGGTTGTTGAGGCAATGGGACGTTATGCGGGATTTATAGGAATAGCTTCCGCTATTGCAGGCGGCTGTGACGCGGCGCTTATACCTGAGATTCCTTATGACATCAACAAGGTTGCGGACGCAATAAAGGCAAATATCAAGAGAGGCAAGAATTTTGCGCTTGTTGTAGTATCCGAAGGCGCTAAACCCCTCGGCGGAGATGTTGTTGTTTCAAAGGTTGTAGAGAACAGCCCTGACCCCATTCGTCTCGGAGGAATCGGCAATGTTGTTGCGGGTCAGCTTGAAGAATTGGTTGGTCTTGAGGCAAGAGCCACTATCCTCGGTCACGTTCAGAGAGGCGGCACACCTACGGCTAACGACAGAATTTTGTCAACCCGTTACGGTTCATATGCGGTTGAGCTTCTTATGCAGGGTAAGTTCGGCAATATGGTTACACTCAGCGGTGCAGAGCTCAGCTATGAGTCTTTAGAGAACGTAATCGGTGCAAACAAGGCGGTTGAAGAAGAGAGCTACTGGATTAAGACTGCTCGTTCTATCGGTATGTGTCTCGGTGACTAAAATAAAAATTTTAAAAATATACTAAAAAATGCTTGCATTTTTTACTGAAATATGATATACTGATAGACGCTTGTTAAAACAAGCCTTACTTTCGTTAAAGATTACTATCATATATTAAAGAGGTGAAAGAATTGAAACAGGGTATTCATCCGGATTACAAGCAGACAACAATTAAGTGTGCCTGCGGTAATGTAATTGAAACAGGTTCTACAAAAGAAGATATCCGTATCGAAATTTGCTCAGCTTGTCATCCTTTCTATACAGGCAAGCAGAAGCTGGTAGATACCGGCGGTAGAGTTGATAAGTTCAGAAAGCGTTATGGTATTTCTGAAAATTAATTTATACTTTATCGAATTTAAGAAGAAGCCGTTTATGCTTACACATATAAGCTCTGATTTGCGCTTGGCGCAAAGCGGAGCTTTCGGTGAGGCGTAGTTGGCTTCTCTTTTTTTATAAATAAAGCGAAAGGGGCGATTTTATGATTAAAGGCATAATTTTTGATTTTAACGGAACGTTGTTTTTCGATACCGAAAAGCACGAAAAAGCGTGGGGCAAGTATGCCGAGCAAATACTTGGCAGAAGACTTACCAAGGAAGAAAACAATTCGATTATGGGCAGAAACAATAAGCTTATATTGGAGTTTCTTCTCGGCAGAACTCCGAGCGCCGAGGAAGAGCGTACAATGGGCGGAGAAAAAGAAGAGATGTACAGAAAGATGTGCAGAGAGGAAAGCGGCGGGTGTCGGCTTGCGGATGGAGCGGAGGATTTTCTGGATAAGCTTGCCGAAAATAATATTCCTATAGCCATTGCCACATCATCCGATGTCGGAAACGTGAATTTTTATTTTGAGATGTTTGGCATAGACAGATGGTTCAGCCGTGAAAGAGTGATTTTTGATGACGGCACAATAGACGGAAAGCCGGCGCCCGATATATATTTAAAGGCGGCTGGACGATTAAATCTAAGCCCGAAGGAATGCGCGGTGTATGAAGACGCCGTATCGGGCATAGCCGCGGCGAGAAATGCAAAAATAGGTAAAATAATTGCGGTTGCGTCGGCGAACAAACCCGAAATTCTTGCCGCCGAAAAGGGAGTGGACAGAGTTATAACTGACTATACAAGAGAGTGGGATAAAGTTAGTATAGACTTTTTAAAGGTTATGTGATAAAATTAAGACAGAGTGATTTGAGGTGAGAATATGTCGGTTAACTGGACAGAGCAGCAGCTTGAAGCGATAGAAACACGCGGGGGCAACATTCTTGTCGCGGCGGCGGCGGGAAGCGGAAAGACCGCGGTTTTGGTAGAGCGTATTATCAGAATGATTACCGATGAAAAAGATCCTGTTTCTATAGACCGACTGCTTGTGCTGACGTTTACGGACGCGGCGGCGGCAGAGATGAAGCGAAAGATATCGGCTGCGGTTGACAAAAAGCTTGAAGAGCTTCCCGATAACGAGTGGCTGCGGCAGCAAAGCCTTCGCGTTGGTTCTGCCTGCATATCCACCATACATTCGTTCTGCAGAAGAATTATTACAAATAATGCTCATCTGACGGATTTGCCGTCCGGATTTTCAATGATAGACGATACAGAGAACAGTGTGCTTAAGGCGCGTGCAGCTGATGAAGTGTTGGAAAAGTTTTATTCGCGGATAGACAGTCAGCAGGGTTTT
>USLC01000063.1 GCA_900555375.1 uncultured Eubacteriales bacterium | reverse complement strand
ATAAGAAATGAAGTCATTTTCGCCGCGCATATCGCAAGGATACCGTTGCGCGAATCTTCAACACCGCCGCACTTTTGCGGCGGAACATCTATACGGCGTGCCGCTTCGATAAATATATCGGGGTTCGGCTTGCCGTTTTTTATTTCGTCACCGCCGACAACGGCGGTAAAATATTCGTATATATCCGTGCGTGTAAGCATAGACACGGCAGAGTCTTTCGCCGTGGACGTGGCAACGGCGCAGGGGATATTTTTGTCTCTGCAAAGCGCCAGAAGCTCTTTTGTTCCGGGGCGCAGAGGAATCCCAAAGTCGTCCCATAATTTATGAACGCGTTTAAACATCTCGCCTCTGAACTCGTAAAAATCGAATTCATCGCCGAACCGTTTTTTATATTTTCGGCAAACCTCCTCGCGCGGAAGCCCCATACAGGACAGTGTAAATTCGTGCGGGAGGTCAAGACCGCGTTCATCGGCAATCCGATGGTATGTTTCTATATACTGACGTTCTGTGTCAAACAGGGTCCCGTCCATATCAAAAATCATTCCGTGAAGCTTCATAATTAAAGTTCTCCTTATTTATATATGCGTTTTTGCATATGAAATTATATCACATTTAAGGGGCTTGTGCAATAAAATTTTAGTTTAGCCGTTCTATTTTGGGACAAAGTATCATAACAATATTTACATATAGGTCAGATACTTTAAGACCTTAAGACACAATGAAAGGAAGAATGAGGAAGTGAAAAAACAAAGGATTTCGGAAGTGCTTCCGTATTTGCCGTCAAGTGTGGCAGGGCTGATTGAGAAGCTTAACTCAAACGAATGGCTTGATATTGAAGAAATCAGACTGCGCAGCGGAGAACCGCTGACGGTGGGAATATGGGGAGAAAGTTGTTTTGTCACACCTGCGGGAGGAATTACCAATTATGAAAGTGATGCTTATACGGTTTCGTCAGAAGAAGTACAGACGGCGTTCGGACGGGTTTGCGAAAACTCGGTTTATGCCCACCTTGAAGAAATTAGGCAAGGATTTATTACAATCCGCGGCGGACATCGCGTCGGGATTTGCGGAAAAGCTGTCTGCGATGGCAAGGAAATAAAAACCTTCCGCGAAATAAGTTCGCTTAACTTCAGGATAGCGCAGCAGATTATCGGCATTGCGGACGGAATAATCGATAAGATAATAGACGGAGAGACAATAAAAAGCACATTGCTTATCGCACCCCCGCAAATGGGAAAAACCACGCTCCTGCGCGATATTATCCGTCAGATTTCTGACAGGGGCTTTAAGTGCGGGGTAACCGATGACCGCGGCGAACTTGCGGCAATGTACGGCGGAGTGCCGTGCAACGATATCGGGGCGCAGACCGACGTAATAGACGGAGCGCCCAAGGCAGAGGCGATAGAGCTTCTTTTAAGAACTATGTCGCCCAAGATTATTGCCGGAGACGAAATTGTGTCTGACGAGGATGTCGCCGCGCTAAGAATCGCCGCGGGCACAGGCGTAAAAATTATTGCAACCACTCACGGCAGCAGCGTTGAGGAGGTTCTTTCGCGCAGGGTCCTTAAGCCTATGTTTGAGGACAAGATATTTGACAGTGCAATAGTAATCCGCCGTGACTTTTCCACGCCCGAGTCGGTTACATATACCGAGGCGGTTCGGCTGTGAACGCGGTGATAAGAATAGCGGCGGCGGGAATTGTGGTAATAGGCGGCGGGTATGCGGGCGCATTTGCCGCTTCGGCTTTTTCGGTCAGAGCGGCTCAGCTTAAGCAGTTTTATCTTGCGCTTACTCAGATGGGATTTAACATCGGGTTTTTAAAACTCCCCGTAGCGCAGGCGGCAGAGGGGGCGGCAAAAACGGGACACGGAGCGGTAAGCCGAGTGCTTTTAAACGCCGCCGAGGAGATGAAGAATGCCGCGCCGCCCGTTGCGTTTGAACGCGCCCTGCACAGAAACAGAAGCGCGCTTTGCCTGTCTGCCGAGGATGAGGAAATACTTAAAGACTTTGCCGCAAACCTCGGCGCGGGTGATACAGAGAGAGAAATGAACAACATCAAGGCGGCCTGCGCAAAGCTTAAGCTGGCGCAGACCGCAGCAGAGACTGAGAGAGACAGACGCGGCAAGCTGTGGCGCGGAATAGGATTGCTTGGCGGAATATTCGCGGCGGTAATGCTTCTTTAAAAGCGAAAGAGGATGGAGGATAAATGGACGGAGTTGACTTGATATTTAAAGTGGCGGCTATAGGGATTTTGGTCGCTGTGCTTAACGTTCTGCTGGTAAGGGCGGGCAGAGAGGACCAGGCGATGATGACAACAATTGCGGGGCTGGTTGTGGTTCTGCTGGTAGTTCTTCGCGAAATCAGCGCGCTGTTTGATACAATAAAGTCGCTGTTTGGACTGTAGATATGCTTGTTTTTAAAATAATAGGGATAGGAATATGCTCTGCGGTGCTTGCGATTACCGTAAAACAGCATCGGCCGGAGCTTGCGATAGCCGTGCCGATTTTAAGCGCGGCGGCAATATTGTCATTATGCGTGCCGTATCTGTCCTCGGTTTTAACGATGTTTGAAAACATCGCCGAGGAATCGGGGATAGATACCGCGTATGTCAAAATAGTGATTAAAATAATCGGCGTGGCATACATTTGTCAGTTTGCGTCCGATATATGCAAGGACGCGGGTGAGTCATCGATTGCCGGAAAGATAGAGCTTGGCGGCAAGATTGTTATAATTACTATGTCGATGCCGATTATATACGGTCTGCTTGAACTTGTAAGCAGAATAATAAACTTTTAGAAAAACGGCGGTATTTATATGAGGTGCAGATTTATACTTATACTGTTTGCCGCGTGTCTGATTATGATGTGCCAAAATGTGTACGCAGGGCAGACGGATGACACACAGCCGTTGCTTGACGAATACTCTGACTTATACGGCGGCATTTTTGATGAAAAGCTTGACGCATCGGGGGTTTTTGACGGTATAGTACCAGAGTTCAGCGCAAAGGATATACTAAAACAGCTGAATTCGGGCGACATTTCGCTTGCGCCGTCTGAAGTCCTTAGGTACATATTAAGGCTTTTGCTGGGCGAGGTATATGACGGGGCAAAGCTTATGGCGCTTGTTCTTGCAATGTCGGTGCTTAGTTCGTACCTTAGCGGATTAAAGTCGGGCTTCGGCGGAGCCGCGGTGGCGGACTGCGCGTTTTATGCCTGCTTTACCGTTATATCGGGCATCGCTTCGGCGGCATTTTACGAGGCGGCTTTATGTGCATCGCAGGCGATTGAGAATGTGGCGGTGTTTATGCGATTTATCGTGCCTGTGCTTGTGACAACATTGCTTACAAGCGGCGCGGCAATATCGGCACAAACACTTGAGCCGACTCTGCTTGCTATTGTAGAGGTCGCGGTTTGGGTAATAGAAACGGTGTTTATCCCGGGGGTTATGATTTCGACCGCGCTTAACATAGTGAACGGAATGTCGGATAAATTTAAGACCGACAGAATGGTTAAGCTTTTAAACAGCGCGGTAAAGTGGGGACTTTCTGTGATGCTTACTGTGTTTGTAAGCCTTGCCGGGCTTAAAAGCATCGCATCAGCCGGAGCCGATGGGCTTGCCGTAAAGCTAAGTAAATTTGCGGCGTCAAATCTTATTCCTATGATAGGAGGAATATTGGCAGAATCGGTCGAGACGGTTTTAAACTGCAGTGTTGTTATAAAAAATTCGGTCGGAATTTTGGGCATAATATGTTTGATTCTGATTGCTCTGCGCCCTGTTCTTAAACTCGGAGCACTGCTTATCATCTTCAGGATAACGGCCGCAGTGGCAGAACCCGTGTCCGAACCGAAGCTTATAACCTGCATATCAAGGCTTGGCGATTCGATATCGGTTTTGTTTTCGATGATTGCGGCGGTAACGGTGATGTTTGTAATAGTTATGACGATAATGATAAACGCAGGCAGCAGTGCCGCGGTCCTTGGGAGGTAGCGGCATATGACGGGTTTTTTAAAGGCGTGGACAATGTCTGTTGCCGGGATTATAGTTTTCGGCTCAATATGCGAAATGATTCTTCCGGGAAGCCTGTACAAAAAGTATGTTCACCTTGCCATCGGGCTTATGATGATATTGTCTGTTCTTTCGCCGATTGTAAAGCATAAAATAAATACAGATGCCGAGATTCCTCGGTATGAAGCATATGAACAATACGAAGGCTCTGATGAGAGACAAAAAGGCGAGATAATCTCTGTATACAAGCGCAAACTGTGCGAAAAAATAAAAGGCGATATTGAAAAAATCATAAGCGCAGAGTTTGAAGTAAGGTGCGAGGTCTCGGAGGACGAGAACAGCTTTGGGAATATAGAAAAAGTGTATATAATCGTAAACGCGGACGAAAATACAAAAGTCAACCAAAACGCGGCGGATATATTAAAAAAGAATTACGGCTTATCTGACGAGAATATAAGTATAAAATATTTAAGGCAGGACGGATAAAAGGGGAAGCGAATATATGGGAATCAGAGAAATCATAAGCGGTGCGGCGGTTCTGCCGGCTGAAAAGGGAGAGAGACGCCGCCCGAATATGCTTATCATATGGCTGATAATTGCGGCGGTGGTAATCCTTGCTGTGACAAGCTTTACGGGCTCGGGCGGGGAAAAAAGCAAGGACGGTGCGGCGGCTTCTTCCAAGACCGCGGAGGAATATACAAAAGAGCAGGAGAAGAAGCTTGAAATGACTTTGAAAAAAATCAGCGGGGCAGGAGATGTCTCGGTTTATATAAGCACAGGCGGCGGAGGTGAAAAGGTTTTGGCACGAGACAGCAAAAGCAAGCTGTCAAAAGACAGCGGTGAAAATTCCGCGGAGAAGTACAGTGAAGAGGGCGAAAGCCAGGTGGTGACCGGAGGAAACCGAAACGGCGAGCCTTACGTTGTGGAAGAAAAGACTCCTGAAATCACAGGAGTTTTGGTAGTGGCAAGCGGAGCGGCAGACGAAAAGGTCAGGCTTGAAATATACGACGCGGTAAAGGCTTTATACGGGATTGCCGCGCACAGAATCAAAGTGACATATTAAAATATATGCTTTGCAGCACCCACGGGCAGAGCAAATTTAAAATTCAGGTGGGAGGAAAGGACATATATTATGAGCAGTCAGAAAAAGAAAATACGGTTCGGCGGCAGACAGATACTCCTTCTCGGGCTGGTGGCACTTGTAATCACCGCGGGATATTACAGATGGACAATCGAACAGGGAAGTTTAAGCGCGGCGATTCCGACGGCAAACGAGGCGCTTCCGACCGAGGAGCAGAAAAATGCCAAGCAAGAGGGCGACGCGCAAAGCGGCGGCGGAAGCGAGCAGATGTCAAAGCTGAGACAAGAGCGAGACTCGGCACGCAGCAGCTCTGCTGAAGAGTGGGGCAAGATAGCGAAGGATTCTTCAGCATCGCAGGAGAACCGGAAATCGGCTGAAGACAAGATAAAACAGGCAACAGAGGCAGCCGAAAAAGAGAGAAATATAG
>USLC01000062.1 GCA_900555375.1 uncultured Eubacteriales bacterium | reverse complement strand
TGACTTATAAACTCCTTTTTGCTCGCTAACCGCCTCTTCAAGAAGCCTGCAGTACATTTCATATCCCACGCTGTCCATATGCCCGTGCTGCTGCGCCCCTATCAGATTTCCCGTTCCGCGTATCTCCAAATCACGCATCGCAATTTTAAAACCCGAGCCGAACTCGGTAAACTCTTTCATTGCGAGAAGCCGCTTTTCAGACTCCTCTGTCAGCTGTTTGTTGCGCGTAAAAGTAAGATATGCGTATGCCAGACGGTTGCTTCTGCCTACCCGTCCGCGCAGCTGATACATCTGTGCAAGCCCGAGTCTGTCGGCGTTTTCGATAATAATTGTATTGACGTTAGGAATGTCAAGCCCCGTTTCTATTATGGTTGTGCATACCAGGATGTCAATCTCGCCCTCCGATACCTCCATCATTATTGTCTCTATTTCGGTTTCGTTCATTCGTCCGTGAACAACCGCAACCCTTGCGTGAGGCATAATCTCTGCAAGCTTGTTCGCCGCCTTGTAAATTCCGTCAACCCTGTTAAAGAGATAATAGACCTGACCTCCGCGCGCAAGCTCGCGTTCGATTGCCTCGCGGATTACAAGCTCGTCATATTCCATCACATATGTTTCAACAGGGTGTCTGTTGCCCGGCGGCTGATTGATGATACTCATATCCCTGATACCGCTCAAAGACATATGAAGCGTTCTCGGTATCGGCGTGGCGGAAAGCGTCAAAACATCGATATTGTTGCGCATTTCCTTGATTTTTTCTTTATGACCTACACCAAAACGCTGTTCTTCATCTATAATCAAAAGTCCAAGCTTGTTAAACTTTACAGTCTTGCCGAGAAGCTTGTGCGTTCCTATAACTATGTCTGCCTCTCCGGTTGCAAGCTTTTTAATTGTGTCTTTTTGCTGCGCTGCTGTACTGAACCTCGACAGCATTCTTATCTCTACGGGATAGTCCATCATTCTCTGCTTAAATGTGTTAAAATGCTGATTGGCAAGAATGGTTGTCGGAACAAGATATGCTACCTGATATCCGCTCATAACCGCTTTAAACGCGGCACGCAGAGCAACCTCTGTCTTTCCGTAACCAACGTCTCCGCACAGAAGTCTGTCCATCGGGTGCGGCTTTTCCATATCCTCTTTAACCTCGTTTATACTTCTCAGCTGGTCATCGGTTTCGTCATAGGGGAATGCCGCTTCAAGGCTCTTTTGCCATTCCGTGTCGGGTTTAAAGCTTATTCCGGGGGCATTGGCGCGCTCTGCATAAAGGGCAACAAGCTTTTTTGCCATTTCCTCGGTTGCAGCCTTTACCCTTTGCTTTGTTTTGGCCCAGTCGCCCCCTCCGAGGCTGTTAAGCCTGACCGCCGCCCCTTCTTTTTTGTCATAGCGGTAAATCATATCAAGCTGGTCCGTAGGAACATAAAGCATATCGCTGTTTTTATAAGAAATTTTAAGGTAGTCCCTGCGAACCCCCTCAACATTAAGCTGCTCTGTCCCAAGATACTGTCCGATACCGTGGTTGCGATGAACAACATAATCACCCGTGTTAAGTGTGGTAAAATCAGAAATTCTGTCGCCTTTTTTTCCTCGGTAAAGCGGCTTTCTTCTGCTTTTTCTCTCTCCGCCGAAGATTTCTCTGTCGCCTATTACCGCAAAGCGAATCAGGGGATATTCAAATCCCTTGCCGACAGAACCTCCGCAGACAACGATTCCGCCGCGCGCAGGCAGCTTTTCGGGTCTGCTTTGGTACGAGCATAAAATCCCGTCTTCTTCAAGCCTTGCCTGAAGATTTTTTGCTCTTTCCGCGGTTCCCGCAAGTATCACCGTTCTGTATTTTGTATCTCTGTAATTCTCAAGTGCTTCACGCAGAAGCTCGGGCTTGCCCCGAAATCCGTTTAGGCTTCTTGCGCTGAAAGGATAGATGCGTTTGGGCTTTATCCGCGATGCCGAATGAGATATCGCGCTAAGCCCCACAAACGGGTGGTTGACAAGTCTTTTTAAAAAAGTGTGTCTGTCAAGCAAATATCCCTGCTTCTGCTCTGCCATAATTCCAAGTTCATACATTTTAAGAACGTTTTCCGCGTTGTGTTTCTCATTCTCTTCCATACGTTCATCAATCCGTGACGGCTCATCGGCAAATACGATATAATCGCTTGGAATATAGTCAAGAAGCGTTGGAAGCTTATCATAAATATAAGGGATATATTTATCAATTGACGGAAAGTCTATCCCCTCTTTCAGTCTTTCGATATCTCTTTTTAACACTTCCGCAGCGCGGCTGCCGCGTTCACCGGATAGATCAAGGGACTTTAAAACCTCCTCAAGCTTTAAAACCAATTTGTCCGCCGCATCTCCTTTAACCGACAATTCACTTGCAGGCACAGCCTCAAAGCATTCCGCTCTGTCAATTGTCCTCTGGGTTTCAATATCAAACGACCGTATCGAATCAATCTCTGTATCAAAAAACTCCATACGCAGCGGATTGTCAACCGTAAAAGGAAACACATCAAATATTCCGCCTCTAACGCTGAACTGTCCCGCTCCCTCTACCATATCTTCACTGCGGTAGCCCAAGCTTACAAGTCTTCTTTTAAGCTCGTCGGGTTCGATTTCATCCCCCGACTTAAGCGAAACGGCAGAGGACTTCCACACATCGGCGGGCACGGTAACACCGACAAGAGCCTCGGGCGATGCAACAACTATTTTCCCCAACGGGTTTGAAACAAGTCTGTTAACCGCCTCAATTCTAAGCCCCGTAACGTCACGGCTCTTTGCCTCTGCGTCATAGAACATAAGCTCGCACGCCGCAACCTTTATAACTCTTTCGTCACCCGCAAAAAAGGTTAAATCCTTGTACAGCTCCGCCGCCTCTGCTTCGGAACGCGCAATCACAAGCCCACCGCGGTTTAACTTCTCGCAAACACAAAAAATCAAGTGTGCCCTGACCGAATCCGACACACCTGTAACGCTAAGCGGCGTAATATTTGATTTTAAATCAGAGGTAAGCTCGGAAAACTCGGCAAGCTCCTCCATTATTTTTAAAAATTCATTCATTGCCCTCACCTGAAAAAGCGAAAAAATTATCAAACATTTTATCCGTTGTACTTATTCATTGCAGACTTAGCGTCTGCCGAAATAATTTCTTCAACCGCATATACAGCCCTGACAGCCGATTTTATTAAAATCTCTGTCTCCTCTTTTGTAAAATGCCCGAGAACATAATCTTTTATATCATACTCGGGATTCTGCGGCATACCCGTGCCGACCTTAATGCGCGGAAAGACCTCTGTCCCCAGCTGATAAATTATATTTTTAATGCCGTTATGCCCTCCCGCACTTCCTTTTTCGCGGATACGAAGCTTCCCGACGGGAAGCGAAATATCATCATATATAATAATTATATGCTCATTATCGATTTTATACCAGTCGGCAATCTCGCGGATACTCTCTCCGCTGAGATTCATATATGTCACAGGCTTTGCAACAATAACTCTCTCACCGCCGATTCTTCCGTCTCCGAACACGGCGCGGAACTTTTCTTTATTCAGTTTAATGTCATATTTTGCGCAAAGCGCGTCGATAACTTCAAACCCTATATTGTGTCTTGTTCCCACATATTCTCTGCCCGGATTTCCGAGCCCTGCTATCAAATACATTTATTTATGTCTCCGTTTCTGTGCCGGCGGGCAGCATTATTTTTTCTTTCCCTTTGCCCAGCCTTCCTTTACTACCTGCCTTGCCCTTGCAATGGCAAGCGCATCCTGCGGAACCTCATCGGTAATGGTTGAACCTGCCGCGGTGTACGCCCCTTTTCTTACCGTAACGGGCGACACGAGATTTGTATTGCAGCCGATAAAACAGTCATCCTCTATCGTTGTTCTGTGCTTGTGTATTCCGTCATAATTAACAACAACCGTACCGCAGCCGAAGTTAACCCGCTCTCCCACATCGGCATCGCCGACATAGGTAAGATGTGCAATTTTAGTTCCGTTGCCGATTGAAGCGTTTTTAATCTCTACAAAATCGCCGACTTTAATATTGTCCCCGATTTTTGAACCGGGACGGATATACGCAAACGGACCTACAACGGTTCCGCTTCCTATTTCGCTGTCCGTTGCAACCGATGATTGAACCTCTGTATTATCCGATATCTTACAGTTTATTATTCTTGTATTGGGTCCTATTATACAATTCTCACCGATTTGTGTTGCCCCTTCTAAAATCGTATTCGGATAGATAACCGTATCGGCACCTGCCTTTACGTCATCATCAACGCGGACAGTATCGGGATTTAACACCATAACACCGCCGTCCATAAGAACTTTTACATTTCTGCGGTTTAAAAGTCTGTCCGCTTCAGCCAGCTGCGCTCTGTCATTTACACCCATAATCTGTTCCATATCAGTTATATACGCGCCCACCGTTTCGCCCTCGTTTATTAAAATCTCTATGGCGTCCGTCAGATAATATTCTCCCTGAGCATTATCATTTGTTATCTTTGCCAAAGCCGATTTAAGCTTTTGTATATCAAATATATACATTCCGGAATTTATTTCGTTTATCCGCTTCTCTTCCTCGGTCGCGTCCTTCTGCTCTACTATCTTAACCACTCTGCCGTCTCTGCGCACAATTCTGCCGTATCCGAAGGGATTGTCGCATACAGCGGTTATAACCGTTGCCGCACGGCATTCTTTTGTATGCTCGCCGTATGCCTCTTTTATCATCTCCGCGGTAATAAGCGGCGTATCTCCGCACACAACGATAACGCTTCCGTCTTTATCCGAGACAGAAACAATTCCCTGCATTACTGCGTGTCCCGTACCGAGGCGCTCTCTTTGATACGCATATTCCACTCTGTCGCCAAGATATTCCTCCATTTTGTCCGACATATGACCTATTACCGCTATATTCTTTTCCGCTCCTGCCTCCGTCACCGCAGAGATAACACGGTCTATAAGCGTCTTTCCGCAAACTTTCTGAAGCGGCTTAGGCAGCTTTGATTTCATTCTTTTTCCCTCGCCCGCGGCAAGGATTATACTGTAAAGCGACATTCTTTTTACCTCCCGAGCTGTTGCTCATATTAAAAATTGCACAAATTGTTTTTATTATACAATACTTTATTTTTTTTGTCAAATAAAAAAGCGGTCTGAATATACCGACTCAGTCCGCCTTTACCGTGGTTGCTGCGGTCGCTCCGTACACCCGATAGGCACCCGCCTTTAAAAGCTCTGACGCACATTCTTCAATGGTTGCGCCGGTTGTGTGAACGTCATCCACCACCAGAATTGTTTTGCCGCGGACAGTATCGGGATTTCTCACACCGAACTTTCCCGATACGTTTTTAAATCTTTCGTCCGGCTTAAGCTCACTTTGCTTTTTAAGCCTCTCCTTCTGATAAAGAACGCGTGCTTTAAAAGGAACGCCTATCCTTAGGGCGGTCTCTTTTGCAAGGCACGCCGCGTGGTCAAAGCTGTCTTCGCTGCGCTTCTTTTTCCGCGGAGGCGCCGAAACAACAAAATCAAACTCAACGCCGCCAAAATCATATTTTATCATTTCGGCTACATATAGTGACAATGTTTTTGCGTAAAATGCGTTATACTCTTTTTTAAGAGCCACAATTGCGGATTT